>JBEHYA010000014.1:0-29860 GCA_048498415.1 Pseudomonadota bacterium | reverse complement strand
CCAGGCCCACTTTCATCTTTCGCGCCATATCGGCTTCGTTCGCGAAATCCAGATTCACCTGCGTGGTGCAGCAGAGCTGCATCATCTCAAGGCCGCGCTTGCCCTTGGTGGGCATGTAATCGCGCATGATTCCGTAGCGTGCTTTGGGCATCCACGGCATATCGGCAAGCGTGGCGGTGGGGTGATAGCCAATCGGCATAAAGCACAGGCCCAAATCGCGGCCCACAATCTGGCATTCCGATAAATGGCGTTCCAGTTCCGCGCTCATGGCATGCAAATCCGCATGCGGCGCGCCGGAGAGTTCAAACTGCCCGGCGGGTTCCAAACTCACCGCTTCGCGGCCGCGCATCAGGCCAATAATATACTGGCCCTCCATCACCGGCTGATAACCGAAGCGCATCATGCCCTGCAACAGCGCCTTGATGCCGCGCTCGCCTAAATAAGGCACCGGCGCATAGGTCTTGGCATCCAGCACAAACTTCTCGTGCTCGGTGCCGATCAGGAATTCGCTTTTGGGCTTGGCGCCTTTTTCCAGATGGCCGATCAGCTGGGCCTTGTTTTCGATCGGGGTGGTATCGGTCGAGGGGGCGAGTGACATATGTGAAACCTGGGAGTGAGGAGCGGCGGAATATACAGATAACTAGGTCGTTTGCCTAATCCCGCCTAGCCGTTTTCCAGTCGCCGATAATTGCCTGAACGATACTAATCGCCGCAATCGCCGCGGTATCCGCCCGCAGAATGCGGGGGCCTAAATGGACGGGAATCACGTTTTTATGCGCCCGGATTATTTCAAACTCTTCTCCCGAAAAACCACCTTCCGGGCCCGTAACAATAGCCAGTTTACCTTGCTTTGAAGCCGATATGGCGGTGGCGATGGGTTCCGCCTTGCCGCTTTCCGCGCAGAAAATCAAGGGGGTGTCACCCAAGCTTTTCAGGGCATCGGCCAGCTTTTGCGGCTCGTCAATTTGGGGCACCGAAAGCCGTTCGCATTGCTCGGCAGCCTCCCGGGCAATCGCTTCATACCGGTCCACCGGTACGCGGTTCACAACCGTATGCTGCGTGATAATGGGCGAAAGTTGCGTAATACCCAGCTCGGTTGCTTTCTCCACCACCATATCGCCATGCCCGCGTTTAATGGGCGCGAACAGCAGTTGCAGATGGGGCAGGGCGGTCTGCGCCCGGGTCTGGCGGGTAACAATAAGCGTCAGATCATGCTTTTTAACGCTTTTAACCGCGGCCTCCCACTCGCCATCCCGGCCATTAAAAAGCAGCACGGAATCGCCCTCTTTCACGCGCATCACATGCAGCAAATAATGCGCATGCGCTTCGCAGGGCGTGATGGAAGTATTAAGTTCAAGCGGCTGGTCGATATAAGAGCGGATCATGATAGCGCTGTTATGCCACAAAAAACGGCGATTAAACGCTTAAAAAAACGCCATAAGCAGAGCTGCTAAAAGATATTAAAAACCCGTTACTTGTCCCTTGACGGGGGGTGGTCAAATACATAGTATCCGCCCGCCTTTAGGGGTCTTGCACGCCAGTCGAGATGTGCTGTTTTGACTAGCATGATATGGATTTTCTGAGAGAAGTCGCCAGAGTTTGAGTTGCATCGCTAGGGTTTCTCTCCATCACGCCAAACATCTTCGGGTGCTTGGCATTTTCTGTTTGGGCCGGCCGTAGGGCTGGTCATTTTGAATGAGGATGGCAGATGCCAACGATTAACCAGCTGATCCGCAAGAAGCGCGGCGAAAAGAAAACCCGGGATAAAGTTCCCGCGCTGAAGGAATGCCCGCAAAAGCGCGGCGTGTGCACCCGCGTGTACACCACCACCCCGAAGAAGCCGAACTCGGCCCTTCGCAAAGTGGCCCGCGTGCGTCTCACCAACGGCTTTGAAGTCATCAGCTACATCCCCGGCGAAAAGCACAATTTGCAGGAACACTCCGTCGTCATGATCCGTGGCGGCCGTGTGAAAGATCTGCCCGGCGTGCGTTACCACATCATTCGCGGCACCCTCGACACGCAAGGCGTCAAAGAACGCCGCCAGCGTCGTTCGAAGTACGGCGCCAAGCGTCCCAAGTAAGAGAAGGAATTTTTCATGTCACGTCGTCACGCAGCAGATAAACGCGAAATTCTTCCCGATCCGAAGTTCCACGATCTGGTTCTCGGCAAGTTCATGAACGTCCTCATGATGCAGGGTAAAAAGTCGGTTGCCGAGTCAATCGTTTACGGTGCCGTCGATAAGGTCAACAAGACCCTCAAGGCCTCCAACGACAACCCGCTGGAATCCTTCCACAAAGCCCTCAACAACGTGCGCCCGTACCTTGAAGTACGCAGCCGCCGCGTTGGCGGTGCCACCTATCAGGTGCCCGTCGATGTGCGTCCGGATCGCGGCGTGGCGCTTGCCATGCGCTGGATGATCAAGGCGGCGCGCGACCGCAACGAAAAGACCATGATCGACCGGTTAGCAGGCGAAATCATGGATGCGCTCAACAACCGTGGCGGCGCGATCAAGAAGCGCGAAGACACACACCGTATGGCCGAAGCCAACAAGGCCTTCGCCCACTTCCGCTGGTAAGACTACTCACTCGTTTCTGTATTCAAGGATCTACTTATTATGGCCCGTCAATATCCGCTCGAAAAATATCGTAACTTCGGCATCATGGCGCACATCGATGCCGGCAAGACGACCACGACCGAGCGCATTCTGTATTACACCGGCAAGTCGCACAAAATCGGCGAAGTGCACGATGGCGCGGCCACCATGGATTTCATGGAACAGGAACAGGAACGCGGCATTACCATTACGTCGGCGGCGACCACCTGCTTCTGGCAGGGCCACCGCCTGAACATCATCGATACCCCGGGCCACGTCGACTTCACGATTGAAGTCGAACGTTCCTTGCGTGTGCTCGATGGCGCGATCGCCGTGTACGATTCGGTTGCCGGTGTTGAACCGCAATCCGAAACCGTCTGGCGTCAGGCCGATAAATACCACGTGCCCCGCATCGCGTTCGTCAACAAGATGGATCGCACCGGCGCTAACTTCTTCCGCACCGTCGACATGATGGTGGATCGTCTGGGTGCCAACACCCTGGTGCTCCAGATCCCCGTCGGCACCGAAGGCGAACACAAGGGCGTGGTTGATCTGCTCAAGATGAAAGCGCTGATCTGGAAAGACGAAACGCTGGGCGCCGAATTTTATGAAACCGATATTCCCGCCGATCTCAAAGCCAAGTGCGAAGAGCTCCACACCCAGCTGGTCGAAAAGGCCGTGGAAATGGATGACAAGGCGATGGCTATGTACCTCGATGGCAAGGAACCCGATATCGCCACGCTGAAGGCCTGCATCCGCAAGGGCACGATCACGCACAAGTTTACGCCGGTTCTCTGCGGCTCCGCCTTCAAGAACAAGGGCGTGCAGCCGATGCTGGATGCCGTTGTCGACTACCTGCCGAGCCCGATGGACATTCCCGCCGTTAAAGGCGTCAACCCGGATACCGGCGCGGAAGATTCGCGCCCCGCATCCGACGACGCGCCGCTCGCGGGTCTTGCCTTCAAGATCATGTCCGATCCGTTCGTGGGCTCGCTGACCTTCTTCCGTCTGTACTCCGGTAAACTGGAAGCCGGCAGCTACGTGCAGAACACCATCAAGGACAAGCGCGAGCGCATTGGCCGTATGCTGCTGATGCACGCCAACAGCCGCGAAGAAATCAAGGAAGCCCATGCCGGTGATATCGTAGCATTAACCGCTCTGAAGGAAACCACGACCGGCGATACGCTGTGCGATCCGGAAAAGCAGATCATTCTGGAAAAGATGGATTTCCCGGATCCGGTTATTGAAGTCGCCATCGAGCCCAAGACCAAGGCCGACCAGGAAAAGATGGGCGTCGCCCTGCAGCGTCTGGCGCAGGAAGATCCCTCCTTCCGCGTTTCCACCGATTCCGAAACCGGCCAGACCGTGCTGAAGGGCATGGGCGAACTGCATCTCGAAATTAAGGTCGATATCCTGAAGCGCACCTACAAGGTGGAAGCCAATGTGGGCGCGCCGCAGGTGGCGTACCGCGAAACCATCTCGAAGAAAGCCACCGTGGATTACACCCACAAGAAGCAATCGGGTGGTTCGGGTCAGTATGCCCGCGTCATCATCGAGTTCGAGCCGCAGGAACCCGGCACGCCCTACGAATTTGAATCCAAGGTGGTCGGCGGCAGCGTGCCGAAGGAATACATCCCGGGCGTTGAAAAAGGCCTGGAGGCCTCGCGCTCCAACGGCATCATCGCGGGTTTCCCCGTGATCGATTTCAAGGCGAGCCTGATCGACGGCGCATACCACGACGTCGACTCCTCGGCGCTCGCGTTCGAAATCGCCAGCCGTGCCGCCTTCAAGGAAGGCATGCAGAAGGCCGGTCCCGTCCTGCTTGAACCGATCATGAAGGTTGAAGTGGTGACCCCGGAAGATTATTTAGGCGACGTGATCGGCGATCTGAACAGCCGCCGTGGTCAGGTGCAGAACATGGACCAGCGCGGCAACGCCCGCACGGTGGAAGCCATGGTGCCGCTGGCCGCGATGTTTGGTTACGTGAACACGCTGCGTTCCATGACGCAGGGCCGCGCAAGCTATTCGATGGAATTCGATCATTATGACCGGGTGCCGCAGAATGTTGCCGACGAAGTGAAAGCTAAGTTGGCTGGTTAAGTTAAGTAGGATTTACAACTCGTTTTTAGTCACTAACGGAGAGAAAAATGGCAAAAGAAAAATTTAACCGCAGCAAGCCGCACTGCAACATTGGCACCATCGGTCACGTCGACCATGGCAAGACCTCGCTGACCGCCGCGATCACCAAGGTGCTCGCCAAGTCCGGCGGCGCGACCTACACCGCGTACGATCAAATCGACAAAGCGCCGGAAGAACGCGCTCGCGGTATTACGATTTCGACCGCCCACGTGGAATACGAAACGGCGAAGCGCCACTACGCGCACGTCGACTGCCCGGGCCACGCGGACTACGTCAAGAACATGATCACCGGTGCCGCCCAGATGGACGGCGCGATTCTGGTGGTGTCCGCTGCTGACGGCCCGATGCCGCAGACCCGCGAACACATCCTGTTAGCCCGCCAGGTTGGCGTGCCGGCGATTGTGGTCTTCATGAACAAGATGGACATGGCCGACAAGGACCTCGTCGAACTGGTGGAAATGGAAGTCCGTGACCTCCTCAGCTCCTACAAGTTCCCGGGCAACGATATCCCCATCGTCAAGGGTTCCGCTCTGTGCGCTTTGGAAGACAAGCAGCCGGAACTGGGCGAACAGGCGATTCTCAAGCTCATGGACGCCGTGGATAGCTACATTCCGCAGCCCAAGCGTGACATCGACAAGCCGTTCCTGATGCCGATCGAAGACGTGTTCTCGATCTCGGGTCGCGGCACCGTCGTCACCGGCCGTGTCGAACGCGGCGTGATCAACGTGGGCGACGAAATCGAAATCGTTGGTATTCGTCCCACGCAAAAGACGACCATCACCGGCGTTGAAATGTTCCGCAAGCTGCTGGATCGCGGTGAAGCGGGCGACAACATCGGCGCGCTGCTGCGTGGCACCAAGCGCGAAGAAGTCGAGCGTGGCCAAGTTCTGGCCAAGCCGGGCACCATCAATCCGCACACTGAATTCAAAGCGGAAATCTACGTGCTCACCAAGGAAGAAGGCGGCCGTCATACGCCGTTCTTCAACAACTACCGTCCCCAGTTCTACTTCCGCACGACCGACGTGACGGGCGAAGTGGTCCTGCCGGCGGGCACGGAAATGGTGATGCCGGGCGACAACGTGTCGATCGATGTCAAACTGATCTCCCCGATCGCGATGGACGAAGGTCTGCGTTTCGCCGTGCGCGAAGGCGGTCGTACCGTCGGCGCCGGTGTTGTGGCGAAGATCAGCAAGTAAGAAAGGTTAACGGGAGGCCGGCTTATAAGCCGCCGGCCTCCTGCCTTTCCTCAGCTTTTTGGCCTCTATCCGGGGGCGGAAAAAAGAGTTGGGAAATTAAATGGGTTGGCTTATAAGGGTTGTGAATTTCGTTAAAAGCGGATGACACAAAATCTATGACGGAGAACTCCCGGCTTGCCGGAAAGTCCGTCAAGCGTAAAACTGTTTTGCCGATTTGGCCGTAAACGCAACGTTAAAATGCGAAACGCCAATGAAGCGGGGCAGCAAACATAAGGGTTTCGCATCATGGATGCTCAGGTAATCAGAATTCGCCTCAAGGCGTTCGACCACCGCGTGCTGGACACGTCGGTGAGCGAAATTGTCAACACCGCCAAACGTACGGGCGCGAATGTGCGCGGGCCGATCCCGCTGCCGACGCGCCTGGAGCGTTTCACCGTCAACCGCGGTCCGCACATCGACAAAAAATCCCGCGACCAGTTTGAAATCCGCACGCACAAGCGCCTGCTGGATATCCTGGAAGCGACCCCGCAAACCATTGATGCGCTCATGAAGCTCGACCTCGCCGCCGGCGTGGATGTCGAGATCAAGCTGCAGGGCTGATGGAGCAAGACATGCGTACCCGTACCGGTTTAATTGCAGAAAAAGTTGGCATGACGAAGATCTTCGATGCCGAAGGCCGTCACGTCCCCGTCACCGTTTTGAAAATGGAAGGCAATCAGGTCGTTGCCCAGCGCACCGCTGAAAAGAACGGCTATACCGCCATTCAGCTCGGCTACGGCGCGCCGAAGTCGAAGAACGTTGGCAAAGCCGCGCGCGGCCACTTTGCGAAAGCCAAAGTGGAAGCCAAGCGCAAGCTCGTTGAATTCCGCATCACTCCCGATGCCATGCTGGATCTCGGTGCTGAACTGTCCGCCGCGCATTTTGTCGCCGGCCAGTTTGTCGATGTCACCGGCACCACGATCGGTAAAGGCTACCAGGGCGTTATGAAGCGTCACAATTTCGGCGGTCTGCCCGCCTCGCACGGCGTGTCGGTCTCGCACCGCTCGCACGGTTCGACCGGTCAGCGTCAGGATCCCGGCCGCGTATTCAAAGGCAAGAAGATGGCGGGTCACATGGGTGATGTTCGCTGCACCATGCCCAACCTCACGGTTGTGCAGGTCGATGCCGAACAGGGTCTCATTTTTGTAAAGGGCGCCGTGCCGGGTTGCGATGGCAACTACGTGATGGTGCGCGATGCCGTCAAGCGCAAGCTTCCCAAGGAAGCGCCGTTCCCGGCTTCGCTCAAGCAAGCTGCCAACGCCGCCAAGGCGGAAGCACCGGCTGCTGAAGCGCCCGCCGCTGAAGAAACCAAGGCATAAGGATTAAGGCCATGAAAGCTTCCGTCAAAAACCTCCAGAACAAAGTGGTAAGCGAGATCGAACTCGCCGATGACGTGTTCGGCGTTGAACTGCGCCCGGACCTGCTCGCGCGCGCGGTGCATTGGCAGCTCGCCAAGCGCCGTTCGGGCAACCACAAAGCCAAGACCATTTCGGAAATCTCCGGCACCACCGCCAAGCCCTGGGCCCAGAAGGGCACCGGCCGCGCCCGTCAGGGTTCGCTGCGTTCGCCGCAGTTCCGCAAAGGCGCCGTGATTTTCGGCCCCGTTGTGCGCGATCATGGCTACGACATGCCGAAGAAAGTGCGTGCCGAAGCGTTGCGTTGCGCATTGTCGGCCAAACAGGCCGAAGGCAAGCTGATCATCGTTGATAACGTCAAGCAGGCCGCCGTGAAGACCAAGACGGTTGCAGCTTCCATCAAGGCGATGGGCCTGGGCCAGTCGATCCTGTTCATCGATGGCGCCAACATCGATGAAAACTTCGCGCTCTCCATCCGCAACCTCAAATACACCGATGTGCTGCCGGAGCATGGCGCGAATGTCTACGACATCATCAACCGCGACACGCTGGTGCTCACCACCAATGCGGTTGAACAGCTTAGCAACCGTTTGAAGAACGATAACGCCAAGCCGAAGGCCGCTGCGAAAGCTGCGCCCAAAGCCAAGGCCACCAAGAAGGAAGCCAGCAAATGACCGCTGCAAAGAAAAAAACACAGGAAGCGCAGGCACCGCGCGCGGCCGATTACAACGCGATCATCCGCCCGATGATCACGGAAAAAGCCACGCAGGTCTCCGCCCACAATCAGGTCGCCTTCCAGGTTCAGCTGGGCGCCAGCAAGGATGAAATCCGCGCGGCGGTGCAGAATCTTTTCAAGGTCAAGGTCGTTGCCGTGAACACGCAAGTGCGCAAGGGCAAGACCAAGGCTTTCCGCGGCCGCGTCGGCCTTCGTCCCGACGTCAAAATCGCTTACGTCACTTTGGCCGAAGGCCAGAGCATCGATGTGGGCGCGGGGCTGTAAGAGGAGTTTAGAACATGGCTTTAAAGAATTTTAATCCCGTTACCCCCGGTACCCGCCAGCTGGTTCTGGTCGACCGTTCCGAACTGCACAAAGGCAAGCCGGTCAAGAAACTGACCGAAGGCCTGCAGTCCACCGGTGGCCGCAACAACAAGGGCCGCATCACCAGCCATCACATGGGTGGTGGTCACAAGCGCCTGTACCGCAAAGTCGATTTCAAGCGCCAGATCATGGATGTGAGCGCCAAGGTCGAACGTCTGGAATACGATCCCAACCGCACCGCGTTCCTCGCGCTCATCACCTATACCGATGGCCGCCAGTCCTACATTCTCGCGCCGCAGCGTATTAAAGCGGGCGACACCGTTGTCGCCGGTCAGCGCGTTGACGTGAAGCCGGGCAACGCTATGCCGCTCAAGAACATGCCGGTCGGCACCATCATCCACAACATTGAAATGCGCCCCGGTAAGGGCGGCCAGCTGGCGCGTTCCGCCGGCGGCTACGCGCAGTATGTTGGCCGCGACAACGGCAAGGCCCAGATCAAACTGGCGTCGGGCGAAACCCGCCTGGTGCCGGAAGATTGCATGGCGACCGTCGGCGCGGTGAGCAATCCCGATCACAGCAACGTGTCGCTGGGTAAAGCGGGCCGCAAGCGCTGGATGGGCATGCGCCCCCATGTGCGCGGCGTTGCCATGAACCCGATTGATCACCCGCATGGTGGTGGTGAAGGCCGCACCTCGGGTGGCCGTCATCCGGTCACGCCGTGGGGTAAGGGCACCAAGGGTAACAAGACCCGCAAGAACAAGCGCACCAATAGCTTGATCCTGCAGCGTCGCAAGAAGCGTAAAGGTTCGTAAGGAGTTTTAGATATGGCTCGTTCAGTTTGGAAAGGTCCGTTCGTTGATGGTTATCTGCTCAAGAAGGCAGACAAGGCCAAGGCGTCGGGTCGTCATGAAATCATCAAGATCTGGTCGCGCCGCTCGACGATCCTGCCGCAGTTCGTCGGCCTGACGTTTGGCGTGTACAACGGCCACAAGTTTCTGCCGGTGGCGGTCACCGAGCACATGATCGGTCATAAGTTCGGTGAATTTGCGCCGACCCGCATCTTCGTCGCGCATGGCGGCACCGACAAAAAAGTCGAAGCCGGCGCCAAGTAAGGATTGAAGGATAAAGAAAATGGGCAAGGCAGCTAATCCCCGCAAAGTGGCAGATAACGAAGCGATCGCAATCGCCCGTTCCATCCGCACGTCACCCTACAAGCTCAATCTGGTGGCGGAACTCATCCGCAACCGTAAAGCCGCGGATGCCATCACCGCTTTGACGTTCGATGATCACCGCGTGGCGCAGCACGTCAAAAAGACGCTGCAATCCGCCGTGGCGAACGCCGAAAACAATCATCAGCTGGATGTGGATCGTCTCTATGTCGTGCAGGCCACCGTGGGCCGCGCGCTGGTCATGAAGCGTTTCCACACCCGCGGCCGCGGCCGTTCGGCCGGCATTCAAAAGCCGTTCAGCAATCTCCGCATCGTTGTGCGTGAAATGGATCAGGCGCCCGTGAAGGGCAAGCACAAAGCCAAGACGGTCAAGAAACTGGCCGCCAAGGCTGAAGCCGCTAAAGCTCGCAAATCATCTTCGGCTAAGCCGAAAGCAAAGAAGGAAGCGTAATTATGGGTCAGAAAGTTAATCCCGTCGGTCTTCGTCTTGGCATTATCCGTACCTCGGATAGCCGCTGGTTTGCCGGTAAAGAATACGGCAGCCTGCTGCACGAAGACATCAAGATCCGCGAATACCTGGAAGAGAAGCTTGAAGCCGCCGGCGTTGCCCGCGTGATCGTCGAGCGTCCGGCCAAGAAGGCGCGCATCACCATTCACTCCGCCCGTCCCGGCGTCGTGATCGGCAAGAAGGGTGCGGATATTGAAAAGCTGCGCTCGGACATCGCCAAGATGACCAGCTCGGAAGTGGCTTTGAACATCATCGAAATCCGCAAGCCGGAATTGGATGCGCGTCTGGTCGCTGAAAACATTGCCCAGCAGCTGGAACGCCGCATTGCGTTCCGCCGCGCCATGAAGCGTGCGGTGCAGTCCGCCATGCGTCTCGGTGCGCTCGGCATTCGTATCAATTGCGGCGGCCGTCTGGGCGGCGCGGAAATCGCGCGTCTCGAATGGTACCGCGAAGGCCGCGTGCCCCTGCACACCTTACGTGCAGATGTGGATTACGGCACGGCGACTGCGTTCACCACCTACGGCACCTGCGGTGTCAAGGTCTGGATCTTCAAAGGTGAAATCCTCGACCATGACCCGTTCGCCGTTGAAAAGCGCCAGACCGAAGGCGCGCCGCAGCGTACGTAATTTAGGATTTGTAATCAGGAACAACGACCATGTTGCAACCAAAGAAAACCAAATACCGCAAAGCCCATAAGGGCCGCATCCATGGCGCCGCCAAGGGCGGTGCCACGCTGGCGTTCGGCTCCTTCGGCCTCAAGGCGCTGGAACCGGAACGCGTCACCGCGCGCCAGATCGAAGCGGCCCGCCGCGCGATCGCCCGCCACATGAAGCGCCAGGGCCGTATCTGGATCCGTATTTTCCCGGATGTGCCCGTATCCCGTAAGCCCGCGGAAGTCCGCATGGGTTCCGGTAAAGGCGCGCCCGAATTCTGGGTGGTGCGCGTGCATCCCGGTCGCATCATGTTCGAAATCGATGGCGTGAGCCTGCAGATTGCGCAGGAAGCGTTCACGCTGGCGGCTGCAAAATTGCCCGTCAAAACCAAGCTTGTCGCGCGTAACGCCGCGTAACGGAGACTGAAATGCCTTTGACCAAAGCCAAAGATTTAAACGCCAAGACGCCGGACGAGCTGAAGGCTCAGCTCTCGGACTTACGCAAAGAACAATTCAACCTGCGCGTCCAGAAGTCCACGGGCCAGCTCGCCAATCCGGCGCGCCAGGGCCACGTCAAGCGCGAGATCGCGCAGGTGCTGACCATTTTGAACCAGAAGGCCAAAGGCGTAAACGCCAAGAAGCCGGCCGCTAAAAAGACCAAAGCGGCATAAGGATTAGGAGACGAAAGATGCCCCGCAGAATTTTACAAGGTGTGGTAGTGAGCGACAAAGCCCAGAAGACCATCACGGTCCTGGTTGAACGCCGCGTCATGCACCCGGTTTATAAAAAGTTCGTGAAGCGCTCGAAGAAGTACCTCACGCACGATGAAAACGAAAAGGCCAGCGTCGGCGATGTGGTGAGCATCATCGAATGCCGCCCGCTCTCCAAGCGTAAAAGCTGGATGCTGATGGAAGAAGGCCAGACCAACAAGCCGGCCATCAAAGTTGAAGCGCCGAAAGCTGCAAAAGCCGCCGCGCCGAAGAAAAAGGCCGCTGCGAAATAAGACGAGTTTGAAATAAGGAAGACGATCATGATTCAACAAGAAACAACCCTCGATGTCGCGGATAACAGCGGCGCCAAGCTGGTGCAGTGCATCAAGGTCCTGGGCGGCTCCAAGCGCAAGGTGGCCAGCGTCGGCGATATCATCGTCGTCTCCATCAAAGACGCCATTCCCCGCGGCAAGGTGAAGAAGGGCGATGTGCACAAGGCCGTGATCGTGCGCATCAAAAAAGATTTAAAGCGCGACGATGGCAGCATCATCCGCTTCGACCGCAACGCCGCCGTCCTCATCAACAAGGAAGGCGAGCCGATCGGCACGCGTATTTTTGGCCCCGTCGTGCGTGAACTGCGCGCCAAGGGCTTCATGAAGATTATTTCGCTCGCCGGAGAGGTGCTGTAATGGCTCAGATCAAGAAAAACGATAAGGTGATCGTGCTCACCGGCCGCGACCGCGGCAAAGTCGGCGAAGTGCTCACCGTGGATTCCAAGGATAACCGCGTGGTTGTGGCCGGCGTGAACGTTGTGACGCGCCACCAGCGCGCCAATGCGCGCGATGCCGGCGGCCTCAAGAAGTCCGAGCGTTCGATCCATATTTCCAACGTGGCCCATGTCGATCCCAAAGACGGCAAGGCGACCCGCGTGAAGACCAAGACGATGAAGAACGGCGAAACCTCTCTCGTGTCGAAGCGCACGGGCGAAGAAATCCGCCGCGCATAAAGGTGAAGCAATGAGCAAGGAAAAGAACACCAAAAACGCCGTGCAAGCCGCCCCCACGGTTGCCCAGCAGAAGAAGCCCGAAGGCAAAACCCGCCTGCAGGATTTCTACGAGAAAACCGTGCGCCCGGCGCTGATGGAAAAGTTCGGTTACACGAACATCATGCAGGCCCCGCGTCTGGAAAAGATCGTCATCAACATGGGTGTTGGCGAAGCCGTCAACGACAACAAGAAGGTGCAGCAGGCGGCCGAAGAACTGGCCATCATTGCCGGCCAGCGC
Source organism: Pseudomonadota bacterium (assembly GCA_048498415.1). Lineage (GTDB taxonomy): Bacteria > Pseudomonadota > Alphaproteobacteria > UBA9219 > RGZA01 > JBEHYA01. Next base: position 17,177 of record JBEHYA010000014.1, on the reverse strand, counting down.
CCGGTTGTGACCCGCGCCCGCAAGGCGATCTCGACGTTTAAAACCCGTGAAGGCCTGGCGATTGGTTGCAAAGTGACCTTACGCCGCGCCCACATGTATGAATTCATGGATCGCTTCGTGAATATCACCCTGCCGCGCGTGCGCGACTTCCGTGGTATTCCCACCCGCAGCTTCGATGGCAACGGCAACTACGCCATGGGCCTCAAGGAACAGCTGGTGTTTCCGGAAGTGAACTACGACCGTATCGGCGAAATCCGCGGCATGGACATTGTGTTTGTGACGACCGCCAAGACCGACGAGGAAGCGCGGGCGCTCCTCGAGGCTTTCTCCATGCCCTTTATGAAATAACCGGGAGTTTTGACGAATGGCCAAAACCAGTAGCATTCAACGCAACATGAAGCGCGAGCGCATGAGCAAGAGCGCCGCGAAGAAGCGTGCCGCCCTGAAGGCGATCATCAAGAACCGCACGCTCTCGATCGAAGAACGTTTCGCCGCGACCCTTAAGCTCGCCCAGATGCCGCGCAATTCCAGCCGCACGCGCATCCACAACCGTTGCGAGCTTACGGGCCGTCCGCGCGCTTACTACCGCAAATTCAAGCTGTGCCGCATTAAATTCCGCGATCTGGCCTCGCAGGGCCACATCCCGGGTTGCGTCAAGTCCAGCTGGTAAGAGATAGGAGTTATCGATATGTCCATGACTGATCCAATCGGCGACATGCTCACCCGCATCCGCAACGGGCAGATGGCCAAGCTTTCCAAGGTGGAAAGCCCGGCGTCCGTGTTCCGCAAGCGCGTGCTCGATGTGCTGACCCGCGAAGGCTACATCCGTGGTTATTCGGAAGAAGACCGTGGCCCGGGCCGCCAGACGCTCATCATTGAACTCAAGTACCATGAAGGCGAAGCCGCCATCCGCCGCATTGACCGCGTCTCCACGCCGGGCCGCCGCGTCTATGCGCGCATCAAGGATCTGCCGCGTGTTTATAACGGCCTTGGCATTTCGGTTCTCTCCACGCCGCAGGGTGTGATGTCGGATAACGAAGCCCGCGCAGCCCATGTGGGCGGCGAAGTGGTGTGCCGCGTATTCTAAGAAGGGTTTGATCTAGGGGAAGTAAGATGTCGAGAGTTGGACAAAAACCGGTAGTGATGCCGGCCGGCGTGACCGCCGAAATCAAAGGCCAGCAGGTTGCTTTAAAAGGCAAGCTGGGCAGCAACACCTATGTGGTTGATGGCGACGTCGACGTGAAGATGGTGGATGGCAAGATCGTGCTCGCCCCCCGCAATGAATCGCGCCGCGCCCGCATGATCTGGGCCACCTCGCGCAACCTGCTTGCCAACATGGCCAAGGGCGTGTCCGAAGGTTTCCGTAAAGTGCTGGAAATCGAAGGCGTTGGTTTCAAGGCCGCCGTGCAGGGCAAAGAATTGGTGCTCAACCTCGGCTTCAGCCATGATGTGCGCTTCCCCATCCCGGAAGGCATCACCATCAAGGCCGAAAAGCCGACGCAAGTCTCCGTGACCGGCGTTGACCGCCAGCGCGTGGGCCAGATCGCCGCCGAAATCCGCGAATTCAAGAAGCCGGAGCCCTATAAAGGCAAAGGCATCCGTTATTCCGATGAAGTCATCCGCCGTAAGGAAGGCAAGAAGAAGTAAGGTGCAGACATGCTAACGAACAGAAACAAATTCACCCGCCGCAAACAACGCGTGCGTACCCGCCTCCGCCGCCAGGCCGAAACGGGCAAGGGCCGCCTGCGCCTGTCCATTCACCGCTCCGGCCAGCACATCTATGCCCAGGTCATCGACGATGCCAAGGGCGTGACGGTGGCTCAGGCCTCCACGCTGGATAAGGATCTGCGCGCCGCCAAGTCGACCTCGAACAAGGAAGCCGCGACGAACGTGGGCAAACTGGTCGCCAAGCGTGCGGTTGCCGCCGGCGTCAAGGAAGTGGCGTTTGATCGCGCCGGTTATCTCTATCATGGCCGCGTGAAAGCGCTGGCCGAAGGCGCGCGTGAAGGCGGCCTTTCGTTCTAATTCTAAAACAAGGAAAACGTAGCGATGGCTCGTCCCAAGAAGAAAGAAGAAGAAAACAAAAACCGTGGCGCCGACGCGGAAGAAAATCCGTTTGTCGAAAAGCTGGTTGCCGTGAACCGCGTGGCCAAGGTGGTCAAGGGCGGTAAGCGCTTTGGCTTTGCCGCCATCGTGATCGTGGGCGATCAGAAAGGCCGCGTGGGCTTCGGCACCGGCAAGGCGCGCGAAGTGCCTGATGCCGTGAAGAAAGCAACCGAATACGCCAAGCGTAAAATGGTTCGCATTCCGCTGCGCGAAGGCCGCACCATTCACCACGATGTGCGTGGCCATTTTGGTTCGGGTAAAGTCGTGCTGCGCGCGGCCCCTCCCGGTACCGGCATCATCTCGGGCGGCCCGATGCGCGCGCTGTTTGAAGCCCTTGGCATCCAGGACATCATTTCCAAGTCGGTGGGCAGTTCCAACCCGCATAACATGATCCGCGCAACGCTTGCCGCGCTCAACGATACCATGAGCCCGCGTCAGGTTGCCAACCGCCGCAACAAGAAAGTCACCGACATTGTCGGCAAGCAGAAAGAATACGCCAAGGCCGAGAACGAAGGTTCGGAAGCCAAGGATGAAAGCAAGGAATAAGCCGGCATTAAAACCGGTTGTTGGAGAGAAAAATGAAACTGAATGAAATCCGCGATAACGAAGGCGCCCGCAAGAAGCGCATGATCATTGGCCGCGGCATTGGCTCGGGCAAAGGCAAGACCGGCGGCCGTGGCGTCAAAGGCCAGAAGGCCCGCACCGGCGTTCGCCTGAAGAACTTCGAAGGCGGTCAGATGCCGATGATCCGCCGCATGCCGAAGCGCGGCTTCAACAACATTTTCGCCGCTGACTTCACTGTGATCAATCTGGGTGTGCTGCAGGCCGCGATCGATGCCGGCCGTATCGCCAAGGGCGCGGATATTACTGAAAAGATGCTGACCGATGCCCGCGTGTGCAGCCGTGGCCGCGATGGCGTCAAGCTGCTCGGCAAGGGCACACTCTCCGCCAAGATCAATCTCACGATTACGCAGGCTTCGCCTTCCGCCGTTGCGGCGGTGGAAAAAGCGGGCGGCAAGGTGACCACCACCTATGTTGCGCCGCAAAAGGGCCCGCGCAAAATGGCCAAGAAAGCCGACCGCCAGAAAGCCTGATTTTAGCGCGTAAGTTTTCGCCATAATTTCTATAAATGCACTACGCGTCATCCCCGCGAAGGCGGGGATCCACGATAGGTCATTAAACAAAGCCTTCGTCGGGTGGCCTGCCGTGGATGCCCGCCTTCGCGGGCATGACAATTCATGGCTCTTTTTCTTGCCTTTCCGGTTTTTATCCCTAATCTCAATCACCTATCCTTAATAATCCCACTCCATAAGGCTTTCCCAATGGCATCCGCCGCCGAACAGCTCGCTTCCAACGTCAATGTCGGCACCTTTGCCAAAGCGACGGAACTCAAGCAGCGCATTCTTTTCACCATCATCGCGCTCGTCATTTATCGCGTCGGCACCTATATCCCCGTGCCGGGCATTGACCTGGCTGTTCTGGAAGAATTCTTCCGCCAGCAATCGCGCGGCGTTCTGGGCATGGTCGATATTTTCGCGGGCGGCGCCTTGTCGCGCATGACCATCTTCGCGCTCTCCATCATGCCGTATATTTCCAGCTCCATCATCGTGCAGCTGCTCACCGCCGTCATCCCGCAATTCGAAGCCTTGAAGAAAGAAGGCGAGGCGGGCCGTGTGAAGCTCAACCAGTATACGCGTTACCTCACCGTGCTGCTCGCCGTGGTGCAGTCCTATGCGCTCGCCATGGGTCTCACCCACATGGTCGGCCCCTCGGGCCCCGCCGTGCCGAACCCCGATTTCTTCTTTTTGTTCACGACCACCGCCACGCTGACCGCCGGCACCATGTTCCTGATGTGGCTGGGCGAACAGATCACCAGCCGCGGCATCGGTAACGGCACGTCGCTGATCATCTTTACCTCCATTGTCGCGCGCGTGCCCTCCAGCATTGCCGGCGCCCTCGAACTCAACCGTACCGGCGCGCTGTCGTTTGGCGTGATTTTGCTCATGGTTGCCATGGTGGTTGCCGTGATCGCGTTTGTCGTGTTCATGGAACGCGCCCAGCGCCGCATTCTGGTGCAATATCCAAAACGTCAGGTTGGCAACAAGGTGTTCGGCGGCGAAGCCAGCCATCTGCCGTTGAAGCTCAATGCCGCCGGCGTTATCCCGCCGATTTTCGCAAGCTCCTTGCTGCTGCTCCCGCTCACCTTCATCAGCTTCTCGGGCGTTGATAAAACGGCCCCCTGGGCGCAGTGGATCTCGACCAACCTTGGCCATGGCCGTCCGTTGTTCATGCTGTTCTATGCCGTGCTGATCATCTTCTTCAGCTTCTTCTATACGGCCGTGATCTTTAATCCCAAAGACACCGCCGATAATCTGAAGAAATACGGCGGCTTCATTCCCGGCATTCGTCCCGGCAACAACACCGCCGATTATCTCGATCACATCATCACGCGCCTGACCGTGATGGGCGCTCTCTACATGACCTTGGTCTGCCTCTTGCCGGAAGTGCTTACCAATGAATTCGCCATCCCGTTCTATTTCGGCGGCACCAGCCTGCTCATCGTGGTGTCGGTGACCATGGATACGGTATCGCGCATTCAGTCGCAGTTGCTTGCCCACCAGTATGAAGGTCTCATCAAAAAGGCCAATCTCATCGGCAAAAAAGGGAAATAACCATGGCCGCAGCTCAGCCGATCATCCTTCTCGGTCCCCCCGGCGCCGGCAAGGGCACGCAAGCCCGCCTGTTGGAAGAGAAGTGGGGTCTCACCCAGCTCTCCACCGGTGATCTGCTCCGCGCCGCCGTCAAAGCCGGTACGTCGCTGGGCCGCGAAGCCAAGAGCTATATGGATGCCGGCAAGCTGGTGCCCGATGACCTCATCATCCGCATGATCGCCGAATGGATCAAAAAGCCGGAAGCGCAGAAAGGTTTCATCCTTGATGGTTTCCCGCGCACCGTGCCGCAGGCCCGCGCGCTTGATGCCATGCTGGAAAGCAACGGCCTAAAGCTCCGCGCCGTCGTGGAAATGAAAGTCGATGATGCCGCGCTGGTCGCGCGCGTCTCTGGCCGTTATACCTGCGCAAAGTGCGGCGAGGGCTATCACGATGCTTTCAAGCCCACCAAGGTGAACGGTGTGTGCGATAAATGCGGCAACAAGGAATTCACCCGCCGCGCGGATGATAATGCCGAGACGATGAAAACGCGATTAGAGGCCTATTACGCCCAGACCGCGCCGATTTTGCCCTATTACGAAAAGCAGGGCATTCTGAAGCATGTGAACGGCATGGCCGATATGCAGACGGTCGAAAAAGAAATCGAGTCCGTCCTGCAATTGAAGTGAGCCGCGGCCGATGAATACGCCTCCCATAATGCCGACGCCCGAGCTGATCACGCTCTCCCGCCGCATTCTGGAAAACCATGAACGCCGCACCTATCCGCTGGAACCCGATGAACGTACGGCGCTTGCCACCTTCGTGCAGAAAAGCGCGACCAAGCAGGTGATTGCGCCGGAAGTACTTCAGCAGATCGATTTTATCGTGCGCCAGTACAAACAGCACCTGCTGGCCATGGCGCATAAATAACGCGCCGCGATCTTATCCCCGGCCGGGTTCGTTCGCTTCGCTATAATCCATCGACCGGTCAAACGTTTCCGGCAAGCGGCTTAAGGCCAGCACCGGCAGCGCAAAACTTAGCAGTCCCAAAATAAGCACGGCGTTATCCAGCGGCATGGCGCTTTTCAGCAAACTTAAACTTAAGGTCAGCGGCACCACGCTGGCGCGCGCGAAATTGGGCACGGAACTGGCAACCGTCGCGCGCAAATTGGTGCCGAAGGCTTCGGTGGCGATCATCGTCATCAAGACCCACGCGCCAATGCCGAACGACATGCAGAAATAAAGCGCGATCACTGCGTTCTGGTCCAAGGGCCGCGGCAGGAAGAACAGGGCGAGGGTGGCCAGCGTGGCAAACGCAATAAAACCCACATACACCTTCTTGCGGCTCTTTAACTTCTGGGAAATCAGAATGCTCGCCATATCGCCAAGGGGCAGCGCAATGTTGCAATAGACCATCAGAATGGGCGTCGCCACCGCCGCAATGCCAAGGGCGGGCATAATCTCGTTGGAGAAGGTCACCAGAATGCCATACACAAACCATGTGGGCAGCCCCAGCATCAGGCAGCATAAAAACCGCAGCGCGCGTTCGCGCGTGGAAAAAAGCATCAACACATTGCCGCGTTCGGTTTTCTTTTCCTGATTGCGGAAAATTTCGGATTCCCGCAGCGAAAAGCGGAAGACCAGCAAAATCAGCCCCAGCACGCCGCCAATCCCATAGCACACCCGCCACGGGAACAGCTGCGCGCAGGCGCCCGCCGCCAGCGCGCCGGTAATGCCCAATGAGACCATAAGCCCCGCGCCAATCCCGCGTTTATCCTTCGGCAGGCTTTCGCATATTAAAGTGGCGCCCAGCCCCAGCTCGCCCGCCAATCCAAACCCTGAAATAAAGCGCAGTACCACATAGCTGTTCACATCGTTGATGAACGCATTCGCCAATGTAGCCAGCGAGTAAGTGAGAATGGAGATAAACATCACGCGCGTGCGGCCCAGCTTGTCGCCCGCTACGCCCAGACTAATGCCGCCCAGCAGCATGCCGATCATCTGCGCGTTTAAAAGCATTACGCCGGTATCAAAAATTTTTTCCGAAGGCACGCCGATATCTTTCAGGCTGGCCACGCGCGTGCCCGCAAACACCCAGATATCATAAACGTCGACGAAATAACCCAGCGTGGCCACGAACAAAAGCAGCGTGATGGGCGCGCGCAACTTATCTAAAAGACCGGACATCGTTTTTTCCGAAAATGTTTTGCTTCAGGAAGGATCGGGCCCCTAGCGTGCCATAGGCGGCGTGGCGGCGTAAAGGCGCGTTAACATCCTGGTAATCGCGCCGCCTCAACGGCCGTTTTAACCGGCCATCAATGCTTTCATGGCATAGCTTTTCATCCACTCAACCATTCGCATTAAAAGACTCGCCGTCCGGAGGCTCCCTTGATCAATGTGGCCAACCTACGCGTTCTCATCGCGGACGATCATTTCCTTATCCGCCAGTTCGTGCGCCGCACGCTGATCGATGCTGGCATGGCCAACATCGATATGGCCGGCTCCGGCAATGAAGCCATCGACATGCTGGGCGCCGCCCTCACGGCCAATACACCCTATAATTTAGTCTTCCTCGATTGGAACATGCCGGGCCTGTCGGGCATCGATGTGTTGAACTACGCCCGCGCCAAACCCGCTTATCAGAATGCGGCGATCGTGATGTTCACGGCCGAATCCGAAAAATCCAATATCATGAAAGCCATCAAACTGGGCGCGACATCCTATGTGCTGAAACCCATCTCGCCGGTCGACCTCAATAAAAAAGTGCGCGAACTGATCGACTGGTTGAATAACCGCCAGTCGGGCAAGGTTTAAGCAACCATGGCCAGTAAACATCTCTCCGCATCCGTCGGCGATCAGCTCGTCGGGCCCATTACCAAAGCGGTTACCGCGGCGCTGGAACAAACCTTCGGCGTCAAAGTCGTTGCCGGCAGTCCTGAATTCGGGGAAGGCGGCGCCAATCTCTCCGGCGACGTCACCGGCATTGTCGGTATTGTGCAGGACAAGCTGGAAGGCACATTTACCGCCTGCTTCCACATGGAAGCCATGAAAAAGCTTATCCCCGTGGTGCTGGGCGATAATATCGAGATCACCACGCCGGTTATTGCCGATGCCGTGGGCGAACTCACCAACATGATTTTTGGCCAGCTGAAAACTGATCTGAATGCCACGGGCCATCAGGTTCGCTTCGGCATTCCCAGCGTGGTTACCGGCTCGGGCCATTTCATCAGCCATCTGCATCAGGGCCCTTACGTGCTTATTCCCTTCAGCATTCAGGGCGGCGGTTTCCAGATCCATCTTGCCATCCACACCCAGCCGGTGGCGTAGGGATCCGCGATGATCAGCAAGGATCAGATTGTCAAACAAGTCGAGGTCATCCACACCAGCCTGCTCGGCCTGGCGCTGATCGCGATTGTGCTTCTGGCGGGCATGCTGCTGCCGGTCTTTGGCCTTCTTGATGCCATTCATTCGCCGGAAGTGGCGGGCTTTGTCGTGCTGGTCTCGCTGGTCGGTATCATCACGCTCTATGCCATGAATTATATCGCGCACAAATTCGTGCTCGATCAGGCGCGCCTCACCGATGTGCTCATCAACTCGCTGGGCCAAGGCTTCCTGACCTTCGACCGCAGGGGCGTGTGCGGCCATGTGTATTCACAGGCCTGTTTAACCCTGCTGGAGACCGACGAAGTCGATGGCCGTTCGATTGCCGCGCTCCTGAACGTGCCGCGCGATGGCCGCCAGGAATTCCAGGAATGGCTGGAACTGCTTTTTACCCCCGGCCATGTCTTAAGCTTCGAAGACGGCGCGCGCTTTTTGCCCGTCGATATACCCCGCCACGATGGCCGCACCGTGGCGCTTAGCTATCGCCCCATCTATAACAACGAAAACAAGCAGCTTGAATGTATCGTGCTGATCGCCACCGACCGCACCGAAGAAGTTGCCGCGCAAAAGCGTGCCGATGAAGAGCGCAAATTCGCCGCCATGATCTGCGCCGTGATGACCGAGCGCCAGAATTTCATGCTCACCATGGCCGAGCTCAAGGAACTGCTCGATCATCTGCTCGACAATGCCGGGGATAAAAAAGCCAATCTATTTCTTCGCGTGCATACCCTCAAGGGCGCGGCCATGCACTTCCGCATGGAATCGTTAAGCGAAAAACTGCACAACCTTGAAACGGTGCTGCGCGAAAGCAGGGAACTGCAGCGCGACGAATTTAATAAAGTCCTGCAGCAAAGCCGCGCCGAAGTGCAGGTGGAATTCGGCCGCATCCAGAACGTGCTCCACGATATTGTCGGCGATGTAACGGGTTCCAAACACGGTATCCTGGAAGTCGATGAAGATTCCATCTATCAGTTCGGCCGCCTGCTGGAACAGCAGGGCGTCTCGCCCGATTTAATTGCCGCTTACAAGAGCTCCATCCTGTCCGTGCCGCTGTTTGCGCTGCTCGGCACGCTTGATCGCCAGATGGTACAGGTGGCGGAACGCTTGGAAAAGAAAATCAAACCCATCAAATTCACCGGCGATAATCTGCGCGTGGCATCCCGGCCCATGCAGCACCTGCTGATGGCCATGACGCATGTCGTACATAATATTCTCGATCACGGTATCGAAGCGCCGATCACCCGCACCGCGAAAAACAAAGACCCCGAAGGCCAGGTCACCATTCATGTGACACCGACCGAAAACGCGCATGGCCGCTGGATCGAGATGACCATTTCGGATGACGGCGCCGGCATCGACCCCGAACGCGTGCGCGAACGCCTCAGCGATATCATGCCGCAAGGCGACTGGCGCAACGATGACGACCATCACGTCATCCAGCGTCTGCTCACCCACGATATTTCCACCAAGACGGAAGTCAGCATGCTGTCCGGCCGCGGCGCCGGCATGTCGGCCATTTATCAGGAAGTGGTGCGGTTAGGAGGCAGCTGCGAGCTCCGTTCCGTCCTCCACCAGGGCACCCAGCTGATCATCCGCCTGCCGCAAAGCCTGGCCGCTTAAACCCCTTTATTAATAAAAACGCCCAATAAAACAGGGTATTTAAGGGGAAGGGGGCGGGCCCCCGGGGCGGGGGCCTAAAAACCCGGCTGAAAGGCTTGACTCATATAGGCCGGCACCCTATTTTGCGGCCACGTTAAGGCGGGATAAGCCTTATAAAACAAACATCCTAAACCAACCGTAGGCTTGGTCCGATTAAAGGACAGGCTCGCGGCTGGCTTTTTTGTTTGTCGATGAAATTGGTAAGTTTTTCGTAAACAGGAGTAGCGCGTGGCTCGTATTGCTGGTGTCAACATTCCAACGGGTAAGCCGGTCTGGATCTCGCTTCGTTATATTTATGGCGTGGGCCCGAAGCGCGCGCGCGATATCTGCGATGCGCTGAAAATTCCCAACGAGAAGCGCGTGAACCAGCTCACCGACACCGAAGTGCTGAAGATCCGCGAATTCATCGACCAGAACTACAAGGTCGAAGGCGATCTGCGTCGCGATGTGGCGATCAACATCAAGCGCCTCATGGATCTCGCCTGCTACAAGGGCCTGCGTCACCGCAAGGGTCTGCCCGTGCATGGCCAGCGTACGCACACCAACGCGCGCACCCGCAAGGGCCCGGCCAAGCCCATCGCCGGCAAGAAGATCGCAACCAAAAAATAATTAGCCACTAAGGAACGTTTGAAAATGACCGAGACCAAAAAAGCCGCCGCGGCCGCCAAAGAAGGCAACAAGCCCGCCGCCGGCCCGCGCAAAAAGAAAGAACGCAAGAACGTGGTGATGGGCGTTGCGCACGTCAACTCCACTTTCAACAACACGGTTGTCACCATCTCCGATATGGCCGGCAACACCGTGTCGTGGTCGTCTTCGGGCACCATGGGCTTCAAGGGCTCGCGCCGTTCCACTCCGTATGCCGCCCAGATGGCCGGCGAAGATGCGGGCCGCAAGGCGATGGAACACGGCATGCGTTCGCTCGAAGTCGAAGTGAAGGGCCCGGGTTCAGGCCGTGAATCGGCGCTCCGCGCGTTGCAGGCGGTTGGCTTCATGATCACCTCGATCCGCGATGTGACCACGATCCCGCATAACGGTGTGCGTCCGCCCAAGCGTCGCCGCGTTTAATTCAACGTGCGGGCGCGTGCGTGATGCCGCGCCGCCGTCACTGGTTTTGTGCATACACCTAATACTTTAAGGAAACCCCATGTCGCTCATGCTGCAGAAGAACTGGAAACAACTCATTCAGGCTAACAAGCAGGTGCAGGCGGGCGGCGATCCCTCGCGCCATGCCACGCTTGTGGCGGAACCGCTGGAACGCGGCTTCGGCACCACGCTGGGCAACGCGCTGCGTCGCGTGCTGCTCTCCTCGCTGCAAGGCGCCGCCGTCACCTCCATCCAGATCGAAGGCGTGCTGCACGAATTCTCGTCCATCCCGGGCGTGCGTGAAGATGTCACCGACATCGTTCTCAACATCAAGTCGCTGGCGCTCCGTATGCACAGCGAAGGCCCTCGCCGTATGCGTTTGGTTGCCGAAGGCCCGGGCGAAGTCCGTGCCAGCAAGATCCAGACGGGTTCGGAAATCGAAATTTTGAATCCGGATCTGCTGATCTGCACGCTCGATAACGGCGCCAAGCTTTCCATGGAAATGACCGTGGAAACCGGCAAAGGCTACGTGCCCGCCGCGCAGAACCGCAAGGAAGACAGCCCGATTGGCCTTATCCCCATCGATGCGCTGTATTCGCCGGTGCGCAAAGTCTCGTTCAAGGTCGATAACTCCCGCGTGGGCCAGGTCACCGACTACGACAAGCTCTCGCTGCAGCTCGAGACCAACGGCGCGATTGCGCCGGAAGATGCGGTGGCGATCGCCGCGCGCATTCTGCAAGACCAGCTGCAGCTCTTCATCAACTTCGAAGAGCCGCGCCAGCATGTTGCCGAAGCGCCGCGCGACGAGTTTCCGTTCAACAAGAACCTGCTCCGCCGCGTCGACGAACTGGAACTCTCGGTGCGTTCGGCCAACTGCCTCAAGAACGACAACATCATCTACATCGGCGACCTGGTTCAGAAGTCGGAAGCCGAAATGCTGCGCACGCCGAATTTCGGCCGCAAGAGCCTGAACGAAATCAAGGAAGTTCTGGCGCAGATGGGCCTCACCCTTGGCATGGAAGTGCCGGGCTGGCCCCCCGAAAATATCGACGAGCTCCTCAAGAAGATGGAAGAGCCGTTCTGAAATTAAGTTTCGGAGCCATGGTGGCTCCAGCTTCCCATACCGTAAGAGCAATCTGAGGGTGGGCGGCAAACACGATCGGTTCCGGCACATGCCGGGGCCAGCTAAAGAAGGAGAGTACAATGCGTCACGGTAATGCACACCGTAAACTCGGTAAAACCTCGAGCCATCGCAAAGCGATGTTCGACAACATGGCGGCTGCGCTCATCAAGCACGAGCAGATCAAAACCACTCTCCCGAAGGCCAAAGACCTTCGCGGCGTGGTGGAACGCCTGATCACGCTGGCTAAAAAAGGCGGTCTCGCCAACAAGCAGCGCGCCTACGCGATGCTGCGTGATGAGACCATGGTCAACAAACTGTTCGGCGCGCTGGCGACCCGTTATGCCAAGCGCCCCGGTGGTTATACCCGCGTCCTCAAGGCCGGCATTCGTTATGGCGATACCGCCAGCATGGCGATCATCGAACTGGTGGAACGCGATGTAGCCGCCAAGGGCCAGGATTCCGGTCCCGCCAACACCGAAGCGACGGAAACCAATGAACAAGCTGCGTAATCTCGCGGCCTGTGGCCTGCTCGCCGTGACCCTTGCTGGTTGCGGCGGCGGCGCCACGTTCATGGGTACCGGCCTTACGCATCCCGAGCAGATCGATCCGCCACGCACCTCGGCCGAGATGTGCAAAGCGGCCTGCAATCACGATTACGCCATCTGCACCGACAGCGCCGGCGCGAACTTGCCGTCCTATGGCGAGCCGCGCGGCGTGATCGGCCGCGGGGCGGAATGCAATTACACGCTCAAAAACTGCCTGGCCCGCTGCCAGGTTCTGGTTCCCCAACGTCGTTAATTTGGGCCGTTAAGATAGGAGCTGCCGATGGGCTGGTTCTATGTGGTCGCCGCCGGTCTTCTTGATGTGGCGTGGACAACCCTTCTTAAAATGCACGGCTTCGCCAAGCCGCTGTTCACCATCGCCATTATCGCCATGGTCTTCGGCGTCATGGCCTGCGTGCACCTTGCCCTTAAAACCGTGCCGCTTGGCACCACCTACAGCGTTTGGATGGGCATCGGCGCGATTGGCACCTTCGCTGTCGGCGTTATGCTTTTTGGCGAAAGTTTGTCATTGGGCCGCATTGTGTGCATCGGCCTGATCCTGGCGGGTATTATCGGCCTAAAACTTATGGAAAGCGCCGGCCCATCGCCCTAAGTTACTATGTATGCCCCGTTGAAAAACGGGGCCCATCGATCAGCAATCCAGATGCGGATGAATGGACCCCGTTTTTCAACGGGGCATACAAAAAATGAAACAGATTCTGCTTCCTATTCTTTTTGCCCTTATCCCCGCATTGGCTGCTGCCGAAGACACGCTGCCATCCCCTGCCAGCCTGCCGCCGCAGGTGCCGCGCAGCCAGGCGGAAATCGCGCTCTCATTTGCACCGGTCGTCAAAAAAGTTGCGCCGGCTGTTGTTAACATCTACACCCGCAAAACCGTCCAGCAGCGCGTCTCGCCGTTCATGGATGATCCGCTGTTCCGCCAGATGTTCGGCGATGATTTCCCCGGAAGCAATATGGGCGGCCTCACCCGCCAGCGCATGCAGGGCGCGCTGGGTTCCGGCGTCATCGTGAAGCCCGAAGGCGTGATCGTGACTAACAACCACGTCATTCAGGGCGCCGACCAGATCACGGTTGTTTTATCCGACCGCCGCGAATTCGAAGCCGATGTCATCAGCGCCGACAAGCGCACCGACCTTGCCATTCTTAAACTCCGCACCAAGGGCGAGACGTTTCCCACGCTTGGCCTTAAAGATTCCGATGATGTGAATGTGGGCGATCTGGTGCTCGCCATCGGCAACCCGTTCGGGGTGGGGCAAACCGTTACCATGGGCATTGTCTCCGCCACCGCGCGCGCGGCGGATAACGTTGGCAGCGACGTCAATTATTTCATCCAGACCGATGCCGCCATCAACCCCGGCAATTCCGGCGGCGCGCTGGTGGGTGTGGATGGCACATTGATCGGCATTCCATCTTCCATCTATTCCCGCGATGGCGGCTCGCTCGGCATCGGTTTCGCCACGCCGTCTAACTTAGTACGGGCGGTTATAGCGAACGCCGGCAGCAAGGATGGCGGCCAGCGCGCGTGGCTGGGCCTCACGGGCCAGAACCTTACGGCGGAACTTGCCAAGTCCCTCGGCATCCCGCGCCCCGGCGGCATTCTGATCAAAAGCTTTAACCCGGCTTCGCCCGCGCTGAAAGCGGGCCTGCAAAAAGGCGATATCATCATGGCCGTGAACGGCCACGAAGTGGTAGATGACGCAGCGCTGCGTTTCCGTCTTGCCACCGTCTCGCTCAATGATCCCGTCATTTTCCAGATCATGCACAACAGCGAAGTCAGCAACGTTACCCTCAAACTCACTGCGCCCCCTGAAAATCCGCCGCGGCAGGAAACCACGCTGAAGGGCCGCAACCCGCTGGCCGGCGCTAAAGTGGTCAACCTGTCGCCCGCCGTGGCGATTGAACAGGGCATGGATGAAGATGCCACCGGCGTGCTGGTAATCGGCACCGATTACAACACGCCTTCCGTGATGCTCGGCCTTCAGCGCGGCGATGTGGTGCTGGCCATCAACGGCAAAGACACCAAAACCATCAACGAGTTGCAGGCGGCTTTAGCCGGCATCACCAATAACTGGCGCATCACGTTAAAGCGCGGGCCCAACGTGATTACCGTGGCGGTGAACATTTAATGGCAACGGCCACCAGCAATCTTTTCGAATCCTCCGCCCCGCGCCCGCTGGCCGACCGCCTGCGCCCGCAGAAACTGGAAGACGTGATCGGACAGGATCATCTGCTGAAAAGCGATGGCCCGCTGGCGCGCCAGGTTTCCGCCAGGCATCTCTCCTCCATCATTCTCTGGGGCCCGCCCGGTTGCGGCAAAACCACCATCGCGCGGCTACTGGCCGAAGCGGTTGGTTTGCATTTTGAACCCGTCTCGGCGGTGGTCTCCGGCGTCGTCGAACTCCGCAAAATATTCGAAGCCGCGCAAAGCCGCCACGCCATGGGGCAGGGCACGCTTTTGTTTGTGGATGAAATCCACCGCTTCAACCGCGCCCAGCAGGATGCGTTTTTGCCCTATGTGGAAAGCGGCATCGTCACGCTGGTGGGCGCCACCACCGAAAATCCGTCGTTTGAAGTCAACGGCGCGTTGCTTAGCCGCGCCCAGGTGCTCGTCCTCAACCGCCTCGATGATAAAGCGCTGGAACAGTTGCTTGCCCGCGCCGAAGAGATCACCGGCAAAGACCTGCCGCTGCAAAGTGATGCACGCGAACTCTTGCGCCAGCTCGCCGATGGCGATGGCCGTTATTTGCTGAGTCTCGCTGAAGATTTATTCACCTCGCCCCCCAAGCAGCCGCTCGATGCCAAAGGCCTGCTGCAGCGCGTGCAAAAACGCGCGCCGCTTTACGACAAGGCGCAGGAAAGCCATTACAACCTCATCAGCGCCCTGCATAAATCGCTGCGCGGCTCTGATGTTGATGCCGCGCTGTATTGGTTTTGCCGCATGCTCGATGGCGGCGAAGACCCGCATTACATCGCCCGCCGCCTTACGCGCTTTGCCGCCGAAGATATTGGTCTGGCCGACCCCCGCGCGCTCGAACAAATGCTCGCCTGCTGGCAAACGTATGAACGCCTCGGTTCGCCCGAAGGCGAGCTCGCGCTTGTGCAGGGCGTCGTTTATTTGGCCGCCGCGCCAAAATCGAATGCCGCCTATGTGGCCTATGCGGAAGCCAGAAAAGCCGCGCGCGAATATGGCTCGCTCATGCCGCCCAAACATATTCTCAACGCGCCCACCAAACTCATGAAAGAAATCGGCTACGGCAGCGGCTACCAATACGACCACGACGCACCGGATGCGTTTTCCGGCCAGAATTATTTCCCCGATGGCATGGCCCGCCAGCAGTTCTTTAAACCTTCCGATCGCGGCCATGAACAGCGCCTTGGCGAACGCCTGCAACAGCTCGCTGATTTGCGTGGGCAGCGCCAAAAGGCTAATAAATAAGGCATGTCCACCCCTCCAATCGTGATCATCGGCGCTGGTATCGCCGGCCTTTCCGTGGCGCTGCGCCTAGCGCCGCACCCGGTCACGGTGCTCACGGGCGCTAAATTGGGAGAAGGGGCCGCTACCGCCTGGGCCCAGGGCGGCATCGCGGCTGCGATGGGTGCCGGCGATACGCCGCAGGCCCATGCGGAAGATACGGTAAATGCCGGCGCTGGCTTGGTGGATGAAAAAATCGCGCTGATGGTCGCGCAAAACGCGCCCGCGCAAATCGAATGGCTGGATAAACTCGGCGTGCCGTTTGACCGCGATGCGAATGGTAACATTGCGCTTGGCCGCGAAGCCGCGCACCGCACCAACCGCATTGCCCACGCCACGGGGGATGGCACCGGCGCCGCCGTTATGCAAACGCTGATCAAAGTGGCGCAGCAAACGCCTTCCATCCATTTCGCCATGGGCGTGCGCGCGATTGATCTTGCTGTACTCAATAATCATGTGATCGGCATTCATATTGTGAATGCTGATGGCATGCCGGATGTCATGCCGGCTTCTGCCGTGGTGCTGGCGACCGGCGGCATCGGCCAGCTTTTTGCCTGCACCACCAATCCGCCCGGTGCCTGCGGCGAAGGTCTGGCGCTGGCTGCCCGTGCCGGCGCCACGCTCACCGATCTGGAATTCGTGCAGTTTCATCCCACGGCTTTAGCAATCGGCCTCGATCCCATGCCGCTGCTCACCGAAGCGTTGCGCGGTGACGGCGCCGCCCTCATCAACGACCGTGATGAACATTTTATGGATGGTATCCCCGGCAAAGAACTTGCCGCGCGCGATGTGGTGGCCCGCGCCATCTGGCAACAAATGCAGCAGGGCCGCACACCCTATCTTGATGCGCGCGCGTCGCTCGGCGAAAAATTCACAACCAAATATCCCTTCATCACAGAGACGTGCCGCAAAGCCGGCCTCGATCCTGTCACCCAGCCGCTGCCCGTCGCACCCGCCGCGCATTACCACATGGGCGGCGTAGCGGTGGATGATAAAGGCCGCTCCTCACTGCCGGGCCTATGGGTCTGCGGCGAAGTAGCCTCCACCGGCCTTCACGGCGCCAACCGCCTGGCCAGCAATTCGCTGCTGGAAGCCTTGGTTTACGCCGAAATTATCGCCAAAGACTTGCTAGATCACCAGAC
>JBEHYA010000013.1:0-31216 GCA_048498415.1 Pseudomonadota bacterium | reverse complement strand
GTCACCAGCCTGATCAGCCGCAACATCACCGTGGAAGGCCACCGCACCTCGATGCGCTTGGAGCCTGCCATGTGGGATGCGCTGGCCGAAGTCTGCCGCCGCGAGAAGCTGAACATTCATCAGCTGTGTTCCATGGTCGCGCAGCGTAAATCGGATGAAACCTCGTTCACCGCCGCGGTGCGCGTGTTCGCCATGAGTTATTTCCGCGCCGCTGCCACGGAAGACGGCCATCGCCGCGCCGCGCATGGCGGGGCGTTCCTGTTCAGCGGGCAAAAAGATTTTGCCGGTCTGGGCAACCCGGCCGCCCGCACCGGCGGCGGCAGCATGGGCGCGCTGGCGCGTACGGCTTGATTATTCCCCTCCCTTCGGGAGGGGTTAGGGGCGGGAAAGGCCCCACCATTCAACATGCATTCTCCTAAAGGTGAGGGTATCCCTCCCCTTTATCCCCTCCCAAGGGGAGGGGAAATAAGAAGCATCGTGTGCAATGAAATTAAGCGACGAGAACAGCCTCAACATCAGCGGGCGCCACATCTTTTTTGATAAGCGCTTTGCCGATTGCAGTAGCGAGTATGAAGGTGAGGCGCTTTCCTTCCGCCTTCTTGTCATGCTGCATGGTGGCGATGAGATCGCCCGCCCGCCACGCCGGGTTGACGTGCACCGGGAGCCCGACGATTTCAAGATGACGGATGAGACGGGCCGCCTCAGCGCTTTCGCAGAGATTAAGGCGTACCGATAATTCAAAGGCTTTCGCCATGCCCAGCGCCACCGCCTCGCCATGCAGCATGGCGTAGCCGGATGCGGTTTCAAACGCGTGGGCGAAAGTGTGGCCAAGGTTTAATAGCGCGCGTTCGCCCTGTTCGGTTTCATCGCGCGCGACAATATGCGCTTTCATGCGGCAGCATTCGGCAATGGCGTGGACAAGTAAGCCGGCATTGCCTGCCAGCATCGCCTGGCCGTTCTTTTCCAGCCAGGCGAAAAATTCCGCGTTGCCCAGCGCGCCGTACTTCACAACTTCCGCATAACCCGCGAGCAATTCGCGTTTGGGGAGGGTTTTGAGCGTGGCGATATCGGAAAGCACAAAGCGCGGCTGGTGGAAGGCGCCGATTAAATTCTTGCCTTGGGCTGCGTTCACCGCCGTCTTGCCGCCCACGGCGCTATCAACCTGCGCGAGAAGCGTGGTGGGGATTTGAATGAAGGGCAGGCCGCGAAGGGCAATGGAAGCCGCAAAGCCGGCCAGATCGCCCACCACGCCGCCGCCCAGCGCGATAATCGCGGTTTTGCGGTCGGCATGGCTCAGAATGAAATTCAGCAGCTTTTCAAGTTCAGCGAAGCTTTTGGCGTTTTCGCCCGCGCGCACAATATAAGGCGGCACGGCGCATAAGTTAGCGGCGTTCAGGTTTTTGAATAGTGCCTCGCCATAAAGCGGCGCGACGTTGCTGTCGGTGACAATCAAAACGCGCGGGATACCAAGTTTCTGGATATGCGCAGCGGCGCCTGCCAGCAGATTTTCGCCGATCAGAATATCGTAACTGCGTTGGCCAAGGGAAACGGGAAGCGTGAGCATGGATGGACTATAGCGGAGGCAAGCAGAAAAACAAAAACTTTCCAGGCATCCCCGCGCAGGCGGGGATCCAGTTTTCTTATTTTTACGGATTGAACCAAACTGGATCCCTGCCTGCGCAGGGATGCCTGATTAAACCAGCTCTCTTAAATGACGCACAATCTCGCCGACGATTGCATCGGGCGTTTTATGGTGGGTGTCGATGTGGTGCGGGGTTTCGGCATATAACGGCGCGCGCGCGGCCAGCAGGTTTTGCAGGGCTTCGCGGGGGCTGGCGGCGGTTTTCAGTAAAGGGCGGTTTTTGTCAAAGCCCACGCGTTCCACCAGATCATCCAGCGTGGCTTTAAGCCAGAAGGCGTGGGTTTTGGTGCGGAGATCAGCCCGCGTGCCGGCATCTAAAATCGCGCCGCCGCCGGCGGCAATCACCGCCGGGGGGCCGGCCATGAGTTCGGCGAGAATTTGTTTTTCGCGTTGGCGGAAAACGGTTTCGCCATCCTGCGCAAACATTTCAGGAATGCTTTTGCCGAAGCGCTGCACCAGTACGTCATCGGCATCCACAAACGGCACGCCCAGCTGAAATGCCAGAAGCCTGCCGCAGGCGCTTTTGCCGCTGCCCATCATGCCGACCAGTAAAACGGGTTTTGCTAAAGCGGTCATGCCAGCTTGATATGCGGGGGCAATAATTTATCGGCCCACGCGGGCCAGGTGCGATACGCGAAATGCGTGTGCGTTTCGATGTGCGCGAGTTTGTAGCCGTATGGGTTGAACAGCCGGTCGAGCGCATCAAAACTATAGAACGAGACATGCCCGACGCGCGGCGTGATGTACCACCATTTTTCTTTTTGTTGTTCGATATCCGCGGGCGGCGCTTCCGTGGTGAACATGATGAGGCCGTCATCAGCGGCGAATTTCACGATATCGGCGATTGTTTGTTTGGGGTTGGTGGAATGTTCCACCACTTCCATGCAGGTGACCACATTAAACGTGCCGGCGGGGCGGTTGCGGCCCACGGCATAGGGATCGTAGCTTTCGGAACGTTTGGCACCGAACACGCGTAAGAGCTCCGCCTGAATACCAAGGCCGCCGCCGTAATCTAAAAATTGCAACTGCGGCAGCTTGCCGTGGAAGGCGAGGGCCAGAATGTTGGCAAACGTGCCGCCGCGATAGCCGTTATAGGTGCCATCCACTTGCGGGTAATCCTGATTGTAAATCATCTCGCCGAATTTCTGCGGCGTCCAGTCATCCATGAACGGCGTGAACAGAAAACCGCAGGCGTGGCAGCGATAGTAATCCAGCATCAGACCGCTGGGGTTGATGGGAAGATCATAATACCCGAAATGCAGCTGCGCGTTGGCGTGGAAGTCGACCTTGGCGAAAAAGGTGGAGGGCGCACCGCAGATTTTACAGGAAGGCGTGGACATGGAAAAAGCGTAGCCGGGAAGATTGCGCAAGGCAATCCAAACATCCCCTCCCTTCGGGAGGGGATAGAGGGGAGGGAAAGCCTTTTCCTTTAAACCAATCATCTCCTCATCACGTACATTCCGGCGTAAGCCGGAATCCAGTTTCCGTGCCGCAAACAAACTGGATACCAGCTTTCGCTGGTATGTCCGTAGCTAATGGATAGGCTTTTCCCGCCACTCGCCCCTCCCGGGGGGCGGGGAGGGGAATAATATTTAACCACGCATCAAAAACGTGACGGCGCTGTCGCCGTAGCGGCGGCGCTCGATGGATTGGAGGCCGGCAGGAACGGCGAATTCTTCGCGTGCCTGCGTTTCGGCAACAATCACGGCGTTTTCCGCCAACCAGTCGCCGGCAAGCAAAGCCGGCAGGGCGGCATCGATGAGTTTTTTATTGTAGGGCGGATCGATGAAGACCAGTTCGAAGCGGCGCGGCGGCACGGGCAGGTCATCGACGCTGGCGCGAAGGAATTTGCAGCGTGCCATGAGGTTGAATTTCTGCGCATTCGATTTGGCGAGCGCCAGCGAGGCGGTCTCGCTATCGATGAACACCGCTTCACCAAGCCCTCGCGATAGCGCTTCAAAACCCAAAGCGCCGGTGCCGCAGCACAGATCAAGCACACCCGTGTGTTCGCCGTAAAGCGGCGGCACGAAGGCGGCGTGTTCCAGAATATTGAAAATGGCGCCGCGCATTTTATCGGATGTGGGGCGGATGCGCTTATCATCCGGCGGCGATTCAAGATTTCGCGCGCGGTGGGTGCCGGCGATAATTCTCATTTGCGGCCGCTGAATTTAGTGGTGCGTGGTTTCTGGCCACGCGATTTTTTATAGCCGCTGGACTGGAAATTATCCGGTTTCGCGCCGCGCGGCTTGAACGATGTTTTACTACGCGGATTATCGCGGCGGTTATCGCGGCGATCATCCCGGCGATCATCGCGCTTAAGGGGCCGGCGTTCGCTGCGTTCGTCGCCCTGCGGGGCGTCGTGCCGCGCTTTGCGGCGGGCATCGCGTTCTTTGCGGCGCTGGTCGTTTTCTTTCTGGCGTTCGCGTTCGGCGCGGGCAAGCGTTTCGGTGGGGCGGATGACGCGGGATTTTTTCTGGCCCTTTTGGCCGGTAAATTTATCGGCGTATTTTTCGCGTGCCTCAGCCTTGGGTTTTTCCGGGCGCACCGGCTTGTTGTAGATGGAACGGGGCTCGGCACGTTCGCGCGATTTGATTTTGATGGAACGCGTAATCGTGCCGGCATGCGCTTTGGCTTCGGGCGCTTCGCGGGTTTCATTTGATAGATCTTTGAAGGCGCGGGCGGGAATTTCTTCCACCTGGCCCACATCAAGTTTCGCGAGCTGGAACGGGCCGAAGCCGATGCGGATGAGGCGGCTTACAATGTAGCCCAGATGTTCCATCACCTTGCGCACTTCGCGGTTTTTGCCTTCGCGGATGCCGACGATAAGCCACGCATTGCTGCCCTTCAGGGATTCTTTTTCGACTTCCAGCCCGCGGTAATCGACGCCGTCAATGGTGACGCCATGCTTGAGCGAGCTCAGTTTTTCTTCATCCAGCCCTTTGCTGCCCACATGCACACGCACCCGGTAGCGGCGCAGGAAACCCTGCTGCGGGGATTCTAAAAATCTGGCCATCTCGCCATCGTTGGTCAGTAGCAGCAAACCTTCGCTGGTGAGATCAAGCCGGCCCACGCTGATCACGCGCGGCAGGTTTTTCGGCAAGTGTTCGAAAATAGTCGGGCGGCCCTGCGGGTCACGCGCGGCGACAATCAAACCCGCGGGCTTGTTATACCGCCACAGCCGCGTGGGTTCTTTCGCGGTGATCATTTTGCCATCCACCATGATCTGGTGGTCGGATGTGACGATGAACGCCGGGTGGGTCAGCATTTTGCCGTTCACCGAGACGCGGCCCTGTTCGATCATGCGCTCGATATCGCGGCGGCTGGCCACGCCCGCACGGGCCAGAACCTTGGCAATGCGTTCGCCTTTTGCATCTACGGCGGTATCGTTCGTCATGTTTTGTCTTTCAATTAATATGGGCGGGCAGTATAGGCATAGCGATGACTGACGCCAATTCTTTCATGAGCCGCGCTTTAGCATTGGCCACGGACGCCGCCGCTGCGGGCGAAGTGCCGGTGGGCGCTGTGCTGGTTAAGGATGGCCATGTTTTGGCAGAGGCCAGCAACCGCACCGAAACCGATTTTGATGTGAGCGCGCATGCGGAAGTTCTGGCGATCCGCGCGGCTTCCCGCAAGCTGGGTTCGCCCCGCCTTGAGGGCTGCGATTTATATGTGAGCCTGGAGCCCTGCGCCATGTGCGCGGCGGCTATTTCATTCGCAAGGCTGCGGCGGGTGTATTTCGGTGCCTACGACCCCAAGGGCGGCGGGATTGATCATGGCCCGAAGTTTTTCCAGCAGCCCACCTGCCACCACGCACCCGAAGTCTTTGGCGGCATGATGGAAGAACCCGCCAAAGCGCTTTTGCAAAAATTTTTTAAAGCGCGGCGCTAAACGCGCTATAACCAAGCCATGATCAATCTTGCCGATCCCCATATTGGTTTTGTGATTGCCGTCTATGCGCTGCTGGCTGTGTTTGTCTTTGGCTTTGCGGTGCATGGGTTTAGCGTATGGCGCAAAAAACCATGAGCGGTTGGCAGCCCCGCCATACCCGCGCGGTGCTTCTCACCGCCTCGCTGCTGGCGGCGGCGATTGCTGTGGTGCTGGTGCTGCTGGGCCTTGGCCAGAAGGTCACGTATTTCTATGCGCCTTCCGATATCTTGCGCGATGAAGCGAAGCTGATATCGGAACAGAAAAACATTCGTCTTGGGGGCCTCGTGGAAAACGGCAGTTTGAAGCGTACAGGCACACACATTGTTTTTACGGTGACCGATTTAAAGAATGAGATGATTGTAACATATGAAGGCGTGCCACCGGATCTGTTCCGCGAAGGGCAGGGTGTGGTGGCGGAAGGCGTGGTGGCCGACCACGGCGCATTCACCGCGCATACGTTATTGGCCAAGCACGATGAAAAATACATGCCGCCGGAAGTGGCGCGCAGCCTGCATGATAAGGGAATAAAGGGAGAGATCAAATGACGGAAGCAAAGACCAAACCGTGGCTGATCGTGCCGGTACTGCTGTTTACGGCGTTTGTGGGCATCGCCATCTGGGCGTTGATGAAGGGCCCATCCGATAGTCACATTGCGCATCAGGGCAAGCCCATTCCCGCGTTCAGCCTGCCCATGCTGGGTGGCAAAACAGTGACGGAAGATGATCTGCGCGGGCGTTTGACGCTAGTGAATTTCTTTGCCTCCTGGTGCGTGCCGTGCCGCGCGGAAAATGATTTTTTTCTGAACCTGCATGCCGAAGGCCTGCAGCGGGTGGGCATTGCGTATAAGGATAAAAAAGAAGACCTCGATAATTTTTTGGCCGATCAAAACCCGTATGACCGGGTGGGCATGGATAGCGAAGGCAAAGTGGCCATCGATTTCGGCGTGGCCGGCGTGCCGGAGACTTTTTTGGTTGGCCCCGATTTAACCGTGCTGGCCTTCCACGCCGGCCCCCTCACGCAGGATGTGTGGGACAGGGAATTCGCCCCCGTGCTGGCGAAATGAAAAACAACCACGAACATACCAGCCCCGGCCTTCGCCGGGGTAAACTCCAGCTGGTATCCAGTTTATTTGCCGCACCAAAACTGGGTACCGGCTTTCGCCGGTACGTACGTGAAGGGGTGTTTCGCAAAATGAAAATGCTGCTGCTTGTCTTTTTACTTCTCGCCACCCCGGCTCTTGCGCTGGAAGCGGGTGAAGCGTTGCCGGATGCAGGCCAGGAGGCGCGGGCGGTGAAAATTGGGGAGCAGTTACGCTGCATGGTGTGCCAGGCGGAAAGCATCAATGATTCCGGGGCGGGGCTGGCCAAAGATTTGCGCAAGGCCGTGCGGGAACAGGTGAAAGCCGGCAAAACCGATGAGCAGATATATGCCTATATGCAGACCCGCTACGGGGATTATGTGCTGATGAAGCCCCCTGTAAAACCGGCCACACTCGCCCTGTGGCTGGCGCCATGGGTGTTTTTGTTGGTGGGAATCGGTGTGGTGGCACGGCGATTTATGGTCAACAAAAAAGGCGCTCATCCTTAATTTGGCCGGTTTTTACCGGGAATCGGTGCCTTAAACAGCTTAAAACTACTAAAAACCGGAGAATCGGTACAAAATTGTATAGAATCGGTCGGTTTGAAGGCGGGTTAGCGCCAGAAACAGCCTTGAGCCACCAAAAATGACCGGCGAACGGGGATAAAATACCCATTAAGCGGCCATAAATTATCATCGAACGGCTCAAAAACCAGAAAATGCGCCAAAGCCCCCAAAAACAACGAGATTAACGCAATAAAACTTGCGTTTCGACGGTTTTGACGTAATCTCACGCGCTCAGGCAAAACCCTTAAGTTTTTGGGTATCTGGGCAGCGCCGGACGGGATTGAAGCAGTTTATCGCTTTGAAAAATAAAGAAAATTCCTGTCCTAGTGGGATGACATAACTGTTAACACGCACTCCAGTTAAAAGAAGGTGGTCATAATGGCCCAGCTCAAGAAAAAACCGGCCCCGAAAGCCGCGGCCAAGAAACCGGCAGCTAAACCCGTTGCCAAGAAAGTCGTCGCCAAGGCGCCCGCGAAGCCGGTTGCCAAAATGGCGCCCGCCCCCAAAGCCATGCCGCCCCGCTTTGCCGTGAACAAGGAAAAAGAAGAGGCGCTGCGCTCCGCCGCCAAGGTGGCCGAGCAGCTGGCGACCAAAGTCAACAAACCGATTTCCGCGGAAGCGCCCAAAAAAGATTTAAAGCCGATCGACCCCAAGGAAGCCGCGCGCGCGATCAAGCAGATCAAGGCGTCGTTCTTTTCCTCCATGGCGACCTCCTCGGCGCCGCCGTCGGTGACCAGTTCTACTTCGTCGGCATTCCCGCCGCGGGTGCAGGCGCTCCTCGATAAGCAGGAAATCAGCGACCTGATGGTCACCTATGCGCGCGGCGTTGACCGTGCGGAAGAAAACCTTTTGCGCTCGGTCTTTCATCCCGATGCGACGGTGGATTTCGGCCCCGGCATTTTCCAGGGTACGGTGGCGGATTTCATCGGCTGGTCGCTGGATGTGCGCGGCGGCATGAAGGCCACGCAGCATATGGTCTGCAATATCCGCATTGATCTGCGCGGCGATACCGCGTTCTGCGAGACCTATTTCATGGCCTGGCACCGTCTGGATAAAAGCACCGGCAAGGAAGATTTTTTCATTGGCGGCCGTTATCTGGATCGGCTGGAACGCCGCCCGTCGGGCGCCGCCGGCGTGTGGAAGATTGCCCACCGCAAGCAGGTGAAGGACTGGACGCGCACGACCCCCGTGGCGGAACTTTTCTATCATCTCAACCCGGATGCGTTGTGGGCCCACCATGGCCGGCAGGATATTTCCTACCAGATGGAAAATTTCCCCTCGGGCAAGAGTGCGAAAGCGCCGGTCTTCGGTCGTAGATACGATGCGAAGAGCATGAAGGTCTAATCCATTCGCGTGAAAACGGTCTGCAAATGCCGTCTTTCTCCGCTTCCGGTGCTCACGTACGAAATGTACGCTGCGCGCCGGTTCTCGAAAGCCGCCATTTTCGACTCGTTTTGACGCGAATGGCGCCGCACCTTAGGATGCAATCATGCTTTATATTCCGCGTAACGCGTTTCTGATTACATTGCTGGTAAGCATCGGCGCGCTGGGCGCTGCGTTTGTGGCGCAGTTCGTGTTCGGTTTGAAGCCGTGCGTGTTGTGCCTGTGGCAGCGCGTGCCTTATGCGCTGTTGATCATCGATAGTCTGATGGCGTTCATTTTAATTACACGCGTGCCGCAGCTGGCCAAGCCCATGCTTCTTGCGTGTGCTATGCTGTTTGTCGCAAGCGCTGGCGTGGCTTTTTTCCATATTGGCGTGGAACAGCATTGGTGGACGCTGGAAGGCGGCTGCCCGATCGTGCAATTAGATTCGACCGATAGCGAAGCGGCGTTGAAGCAGTTGCTCGCCACGCCGCAGGCCGCGTGCGATCAGGTCGCGTGGAAGCTGGCCGGCGTTTCCATTACGTGGTGGAACACCGCGCTGTCGGTTCTTATGGCGATGTACCTGGCAGCGGTAGCGCTGCGGAAGCCGGATCCGGCCGCGTAGCGGTCTCGGTCATCGCGGGCTTGGTGGCCCAGATACGCACATGGCTATGATCGTTGGGGCTCACCGCCAGCGCGACAATAAGACCGGCCAGCGTCGATGCGGCAATCACCGGTACCGCATAACGGATATGGGTGCGGCTGGTAAGATACGCGATGGAGGTGAAGGCGATGAGCGCCGCTATATCCGCCGCGGTACCATACAGAGCTCCAAAGAAGGAATTGAAAGCCGCGCCAGCAACAACCGCCGGTACCACGCTGGCAAAGGCGCCAACCACCGCAGCGGTATTGGTGATGGCGGTGAAGTTCTTTTCAAAAAAACCGGCGGGATGGGTATCGGGGTAATGGGTTGTCATGGGGTCTCCTTATCCGTTCATGCACATGGCGTAAAGCCGGCCGTTTTGATCGCGGCCCATGCCGATGAGGCGCGGGGTTTCGGGCGTGCAGCGGTCGGTTTCGGCGGGGAGCGGCGAGCAGTGATCGTTGCCGGGACAGGTGGCAAATGAATCGCCCGGGCGCAGGTTTTCAATCGCATCGCGGTTTTTGAATTTATAGATGACGTCGCTGTTGAGGGCTGCACTGAACGTGCCGATGCCGGCGGTGAGCGCGGTAGCAAGCAGTGCCGCGCGCGTGAAAATCTGGTGCTTGCGGGCGCTGCGGCTCTCCCCGTCGCCCATATGGTAGCGCCACATCTCGAGGGCGTTATAGGCGCCGTAATAAACCGTGGGTACCGCGACCAGCAGGGCGGTGAGCACGGCGGCGCCGGTGCCATTCACGGCATTGTTCACAAGGTTGATGGCCACATAGCCCGCGCCCGCGCCTGCGCTGCGGAGACCTGGCGGGACGGAACGTGTGGTAAAAATCGCAGGGATGAAGGTCATGGGGTAATGGCTTTAAAGAATGGGAAGAAGCCTAGGCCCGCGATTTGCCAATGGCAACAGGCGGGATTAGTATCAGCCACGTTAACTTTTGATGGTTGAAATGCCCGCCAAACGCGCCAAAAAATCAAAGCCGCCGCAACGCGATGATGACATCCTCGCGCGCGTTTTGCGCGTGGACCAGGCCGGCGAATACGGCGCCAAGCGCATTTATGCGGGGCAGCTGGCGGCGCTGAAATGGCGCGGCGCATCGGAAGAAGAATTAAATGTGGTGCGCCATATGGCGGCGCAGGAAGATACGCATTTAAATGCCTTCAATGAACTCGTGGCGAAGCATCAGGCGCGGCCCACGGCGTTGCAGCCTTTCTGGCATGTGGCGGGTTTTGCGCTGGGCGCGGCCACGGCCCTGATGGGCGTGAAAGTCGCGCATGCCTGCACCGTGGCGGTGGAAGAAGAGATCGACGCGCATTACGCGGCGCAAAGCGAAGAACTGGGCGCGCATCCCGCGCTTAAAAAAATGGTCGATCAATTCCGCGCCGAAGAAAACGAACACCGCGCGACCGCGCTGGCGAACGGCGCCGAAGAAGCCGTGGGATATTCTTTCCTGCGCAAAGCCATCCGCCTTGCCACGCGCACCGCGATCAAGGTTGCGGAACGGATTTAAATCGCTGCCGCTTTCTCAATTTCTTTCGCGAGGGCCACGTCATTCTGCGTGAGGCCGCCGGAATCGTGGGTGGTGAGGCGGATATCGACTTTGTTATAGACGTTCGTCCATTCGGGGTGGTGGTTGAGGCGGGTCGCGCTCTCGGCCACTTTTGTCATGAAGGCAAAGGCGGTTTTGAAGCCTTTAAATTTCAGGCTGCGCGTGATGGCCTTGCCGTCATCGCAGAGGCGCCATTCGGGCAGGCCGGCAAGCGCAGCCGTGATTTCGGTTTTGGTCAATAAAGCGGCGGGCATTAGCTGTACTCAAATTCCCCTCCCTTCGCGGGAGGGGCTAGGGGCGGGGGTGGGAAGGCCGGGAGGATTTTCTGGCGAAGAGAAAGAACCCCCCTCACCAGCACAAACTAAGACTTAGCAAGGGCTAAGCCTAAGTTTGTGCAACCTCTCCCGCAAGGGGAGAGGATAATTAAGAGCAATTCTTATAAATACCCTATCGCAATTGACGTTGTGCGCCACGAATCCATATTACATGTGGAACTCGCGGCCTACAAAAGGCAAAATTGAATCATCCGCCCCTCAGGAAACCATAGGAAACACGTATGGAACCCGCCGCTTCTTCGCTGTTCGATTTCAACGTCTTTGGCTGGCCCTGGACGGGGCTGGTGACGCTGTTCACCCTGCTGGTTTATTTCGCGTTCCTGTTCAAGGTGGGGCGCGCGCGCAGCAAATACGGCGTGCCGGCGCCGCAGATTGATGGGCCGAATGAATTCCGCCTGGCGCACCGCATTCAGGTGAACACGGGCGAACACCTGATTATCTTTTTGCCGCTGTTGTGGATTGCGGCGCTCTCGACCATTGATGGGCTGGCCGCCAGTATCGGCGTCATCTGGCCGCTTTCCCGCATTTGGTATGCGGCGGCGTATACCAAAAATCCGCCCGCGCGCCATCCGCCCTTCATGGTGGGGGTAGGGGTCGTGGTGGTGCTGTTCGCGCTGGTAGCGTTTGAACTCGGGCATTCCCTGTTCTTCTGGCACGATGAAGGGGCTGGCGCCGGGATGAGCAATGGCGCGGCGCTGGGCGCATCGCCAACCAACTGACGCACTAATAATTGCGAATTTATAAGCTTTTTTGCAGGCTTTCGGTACGCGGTTAAATCCGGCATACTCGGGCCCGCATTCTTCCATTCATCAGAAAGTTGTTATGGCGTTCAATCTCAAACCGATCATGATTTCCGGAAAAGAAGTGCTGCCGCTGGTGGAAGGCGGCAAGGGCATTTCTGTCTCCAACGGGCAGAGCTCGGGCGCGTGGGCGGCGGCTGGCGGCGTTGGCACGTTCTCGGGCGTGAATGCGGACAGCTATGACGAAAATGGAAAACTGATCCCGCAAATCTATAAAGGCAAAACCCGCGCGGAGCGCCATGAAGAGCTGGTGGCGTTTGCAGTAAAAGGCGGCATCACCCAGGCGCGCACCGCGCATGAGGTGAGCAATGGCAACGGGCGCATCCACATGAACATCCTGTGGGAGATGGGTGCGGCCGAACGGATTTTGAAGGAAGTTTTAGAAGGCGCCAAAGGCCTGGTGCATGGCGTGACCTGCGGGGCGGGCATGCCGTACCGCGTGGCGGAAATCGCGGCGCATTTCGGCGTTTATTATTACCCCATCGTGAGCTCCGCGCGCGCATTCAATGCGTTGTGGAAGCGCGCGTATCACAAGTTCCCACAGTGGCTCGGCGGCGTTGTGTACGAAGACCCGTGGCTGGCTGGCGGGCATAACGGCCTATCGAATTCCGAAGATCCGTTGAAGCCGGAAGACCCGTATCCGCGCGTGGCGAAGCTGCGCGCGCAGATGCGTGAATTTGGTCTCGATAACGTGCCCATCGTGATGGCGGGCGGCGTGTGGCATTTGCGCGAATGGGCGCACTGGCTGGATAACAAGGAACTGGGGCCCGTGGCATTCCAGTTTGGGACGCGGCCGTTGCTCACCAAAGAGAGCCCGATTTCGAATGCGTGGAAAAACCGCCTGCTGCATTTGAAAAAGGGCGATGTGTATCTCAATCATTTTTCGCCCACGGGTTTTTATTCGTCAGCCGTGCGCAACCCGTTCATGCAGGAACTCACCGAACGCTCCGAACGGCAAATTCCGTATTCGGTGGAAGCGGTGGGCGAACATACCGCGGAGCTTGCCATTGGCCCCCGTGGCCGCCCGGTTTTTGTGGCCCCGCATGACCGCGAACATGCGCAGAACTGGCTTGCCAAAGGCTTTACGGAGGCCATGCGCACGCCCGACAGCACGCTGATTTTTGTGACCCCTGAAAAGAAGCGCGAGATTTTGAACGACCAGACGGCGTGCATGGGCTGTTTATCGGCCTGTCATTTCTCCAACTGGTCGTGCAACGAAGAAGGCACCACGGGCCGCAAGCCCGACCCCCGTTCTTTCTGCATCCAGAAAACGCTGCAGAACATCAGCCATGATGGCGACGTGGAACATCAATTGATGTTCGCCGGCCATAATGCGTATCGGTTCGCCGATGACCCGTTCTACGCCGGCGGCTTTGTGCCGACGGTAAAGCAGCTGGTTGAACGCATCGCGTCGGGCGATTAACGCTAAAAATCCCCCTAAAAGGGCTGAAAGTATAATCCTGCTGGGCAAAGGCTGCGGCGGGCCTAAAATTCGCATGTCTATTATATGGAGTGGCGCATGGCGCAGGAAAAAGTCGATTACAATCTGTATCACATGCTTGAGCAGCATCTGTCCGACATGCTGACCATTCAGGGTACCGCTGATGAACAAACGCCGGAACAGGTGGATGAAGCCACGACAGCGCTCTCGGCGCTTTACCGCAGCGCGGCCGAACAGATTCTTGCCGACAAAGCCGCCACGTTCATGGGCCAGCAATATGACGCACATGGCAAGGCCGATGCAGCAGCGCCGGGCAGCAAGGTTTTGTTTGAACAGGCCCGCGTGCTGCTGGATGCCGTGCGCACCCACCGACAGGGTTCCATCCCGCGCGTGGCCGAAGCGGCACTCGCCCAATAACCAAGCCTTCAAATGAAAACGCGCCGCCTGAATGCAAATCAGGTGACGGGCGCGGCTGCGCTGCTAGACTGAGGTGATTCGCCCCCGTTTTATCGGTTCCTATGCCGCAGCTTTTCCATCACCCGCTTTCGCCGACCTCGCGCCTGGTGCGCCTGATGCTGGCGGAAAAAGACATCGCGTTTGAAAGCGTGGTGGAAAAACCATGGGAAGGCCGCCCGGAATTTTTAGCCATTTCCCCCGGCGGCGAAGTGCCGGTGTGGAAAGATGACGACGGCTTCACGATTGCCGATGGCATGGCGATTGCTGAATACATCGAAGAGACAAAATTAAGCCCCGGGCTTTTGGGCAAGGGCGCGCAGGAACATGCGCGCATCCGTTCCCTCACCAATTTTTTCGTGCGCGTGTTTGGCCGCGATGTGGTGGATAGTTTAGTCGTAGAAAAAGCATTGAAGCGCATGCAGGGCGGCGGCGTTCCCGATGCGCAGACCATTCGCCGCGGGTATGCCGCGCTGGAAGAGCATTTAAAATATATCGCGTGGCTGGCCGAACAGAATAAATGGCTGGCGGGCGAACATTTATCGCTGGTGGATCTGGCGGCGGCCGCGCACCTCTCCATTGTTGATTATTTGGGCGATATTCCGTGGGATAAATTCGGCGAAGCCAAGACCTGGTATGCCCGCATTAAATCACGGCCATCATTTCGCCCTTTATTAGCGGATCATATCCCTGGTTTGCCGCCGCCGCGGCATTATGCCAATCTGGACTTCTAACGTCCTTTTCAAGGGAGATTGCCCATGCGTTATCTGGCTCTATTGTTGTTGCTGGCTTTGCCCGGCTTTGCCGTTGCCGCCGAAAATCCGAAGCCGGATGATACCATTTCGCTGCAGCTTGCAAGCGAAGCGTGGGTCACCACGCAGACTGCGAAAGTGAATATTCAGGTGCATGCGGCGGTCTCGGCCGAGAACGCCAGTTCGACGCGCAATGATATGCTCAAAGCCGTCAAGCAGGTGGCGGATGCCGACTGGCGCATCATCAACTTCAACCGCAGCCAGTCGGAGACCGGCTATGAAGACTGGTACGCCGAGTTTGAAGCGCGGTTGCCGGAAGCCGCATTAGGCGGTCTTAACGAAAAGCTGAAAAAATCCAGCAAGGCGGGCATGCAGCTGACGGTCGGCAACATTGAATTCACGCCCACACTGGCCGAGACTGAAGCGGCGCGCGCGAATTTACGCAAAAGCCTGATGGAACAGGCCAATGCGGAACTCAAGAACGTGCAGGCGGCGTTTCCGGATCGCGGCTATCGTATTGCCGAGATCAGCTTTGGCGGCGTGAGCGTGGCGGGTTTTCGCCCCAACCGCATGATGGCCAAGATGGCGATGGCCCCGCAGGCGATGGATGCCAGTGAAGCCGGCACTGCCGCGCCGCTGGAAACCGCGCAGAAACTGAACCTCACGGCGACCGTGACCTTTGCGGCCCTGGCGCCCGCCAGTTTGCAGCCCGGTCAGGCGAAATAGTAATTAAGAGAAAATTTCCCCTCCCCTCGCGGAAGCTTGAACAAAAAACTATTCCGTCATGCCCGCGAAGGCGGGCATCCACGGCAGGCCACCAGACGAAAACTTTGTTTAACGGCCTATCGTGGATCCCCGCCTTCGCGGGGATGACGTAGATAGACTATGGCGAGGACTTTTTGAGCAAAGCCCCTCCCGCGAGGGGGGGGGATTTGGACGTGTTTTGTATACAGGATGACCATGAAGGATTACCGGATTATTCCCAAAAACCCGCCCGCCAGTCTGGTGGTGATGCTGCATGGGGTAGGGGCCAATGGGGAAGATTTGCTGGGGCTCGCCGAAATCTGGCAAAGCGTTTTCCCCACAACCGCCTTCATCTCGCCCGATGCGCCGCAGCCTTATGATATGGCGCCCTTTGGCTATCAGTGGTTTTCCCTGCGCGACCGCGCGCATGAAACGCTGGTGCGGGAGGCCAAAGCGGCGGCGGGCCCGTTGCTGCATTACATCGAATGCGTGGCCAAAGAATACAGCGTGCCGTTATCCAAAACCGTGCTGCTGGGTTTTTCGCAGGGTACGATGATGTCGCTGTATGTGGGTTTGCGGATGAAGGAACAGCTGGCGGGCATTCTGGGCTATTCCGGCATGCTGCTGGGTGCGGATGCGCCGGACGAAATCACCTCGCGCCCGCCGGTATGTTTAGTCCACGGCACCAGCGACGACGTGGTGCCGGCCATGGCGAGCGAGATGGCGATGGCCGCACTGGGCCAGTTAAACGTGCATTGCGAATACCACCCGTGCCGCGGGCTTGGCCATGGCATCAACGATGAAGGTTTGGCGGCGGGCGCGGCGTTTTTACGGCGCGTGTTAAAATAATAAAAGTATGCCCCGTTGAAAAACGGGGCCCATGGTGCCGCAATCTGAATGCTGATCGATGGGCCCCGGCTTTCGCCGGGGCGTGCAGAATGCGTTTGCGACGCGGTGCAGCATGCTTGCCAAATCAGATTGAAATGCCTAGGGTTTATGGGCGTTCAATGATGGTTAAAACACTGTTCATCATTCTGTGCGAGACTGGGGAAGTGAGAAACTCACGGCCCCTCATGCCTTGCAGAAGGCACAAAAGCGGGGGCAGGCTGTGACACTCGAATCCTGCCCCGCACTGGTACTGAACGCGGATTTCCGCCCGCTCAGTTATTACCCCCTTTCGTTGTGGTCGTGGCAGGATGCCGTGAAGGCAGTTTTTTTAGACCGCGTGAATATCGTCGCCGTCTACGACCGCGTGGTGCATTCCCCCAATTGCAAGATGCAGCTGCCAAGCGTGATCGCACTCAAGGATTACGTGCAGGCCGACCGCAACCCGGCGTTTACCCGGTTCAATGTTTTCCTGCGCGATCATTTTACCTGCCAATATTGCGTGCAACAAAAGACCACGCCGGAACTGACCTTCGATCATATGCGCCCGCGTTCCCGTGGCGGCCGGACAACGTGGGATAATGTGGTGACGGCGTGCAGCGCGTGCAATTTACGCAAGGGCAGCAAGCTGCCGCATGAATGCGGCATGTGGCCCAAGCAGCCGCCCTATCAGCCAAGCGCATTTGAATTGCAGGAACAGGGGCGGTTCTTCCCGCCCGGTTACCTGCACGAAAGCTGGCGCGACTATCTCTATTGGGATAGCGTGCTGGAGAGCCAATAAATTTTCAGATTTTGTTAGATGCGCCAGCGCAGGATGTGCGGGTCTTTAAACCCCACTTGCGCCTGTTCGTATAAATCATAGGGCGTCAGGCGCGGCGGCTCGTAGCTATCGCGGCCGCCGGCTTTTTGCACCAGACCTTCCACGCCCTGTTCGATGCCGAGACGCAGAAGTTCGCCCGCAAAAGAACGCTGGGTGGAAACACCGTTGTATTGAATGGCGGCGACCGGCTGGATGGCGTTCGCATCGGCCGGCACGGGCGCGACATCACGGCTGGCGGCGCGGACGCGCAGGCTCCGGGACGGGCTGGCAACGGGGGATGTGGAACGAACGATCATGGGGCGAAGCATTAGCAAAGGAACCCGCGCCGGGGCGAGCGCTTAAGTTGGAAGCCCACCTGAAAATTGTGGATAAGGCCCTGTAAGGATACGATTCGGGAAAATGCGGCTTTTAAGGCAAAAGGGTGCCGCCCCGAAGACCGCGGCCGGTTGATTCGCGTGCATCACCAATGCCTTGTAAGGGGTGCGAAGCCACCCTAAACTTGAAAAACGTGCGATTTCTTCCCAGCCGGTTGTTCCTGATGCGCAGTTTATATTTCCTCCTGATCGCTTTATGTTTGCTGGCCGCGCCCGCTTTTGCGCAGACCGCCGAAGCGCCCGCCGCCGATACGCCGCCCGCAACCGAACAGGCCGCGCCGGCTGCAAATGCCAGCCAGGATTTTTCGACCACCCACAAGAAAGCCAAGAAGCACAAAAAGAAAAAGGCCGCCGCCAAACCGCAGCGCCGCGTGCGCGTGAAGGTCGACCCCAACGACCAGCCGGTTGACCCCGCGGTAAGCCAGCCCACCGAATTCATTGATGCCATCAAGACCCGCGCGCAGCGCGCTTTCTGGGAAGGCAAGAAAACCCCCAACCAGCAGCAGGCGGAATTCGACCAGGCGCAGGCGGGCGTGGTGCCGGCGTCCTTCACCCGGGTGTCGGAATCGGTGCTCACGGGTGTGACGTTCTACGACCAGCCCATCAATATGCCGCCATCTGACGCGTTCCAGAGCTCGCTCGATACGGTGGCGCTGGAACTGGGCAAAAGCTGCGGCACGCATGAATATTTAGGCTGGCCGCTGAGCCAGTCTGAACAGGTGCGCGTGGATACGATTTTTGCCGATACCAATGCCAAGCTGAACGGCCGCGGCTTTTCGCTGATGCCAAAGCGCCCGCGCAATGTCAGCGGCGACGTCTCGGTATTCGTGGCGGATCGCGTCTCCAAACTGAACACCAGCCATGTGCTGGGCATGTGGTCGGCGGGCGATGTGGGCCTGCTGCTTTTGATGTGCGACCTGCAGCCGCCCGCGCCGAAGATGACGGCGCCGGTGAAAAGCAAAAAGGCCGCGCGTAAATCCCGCAGCGCTAAAAAAAACACCGCTGTCACTGCCCCTGCGAGCGCTAGCGCCCCCACCACGCCGGAGCCGCCCCTAAGCAGCGCCGGCACGGACAGCGCGCCCGCGCCCGATGCCCGCCCCCAGGTTGTGCCGGGCAAGGCGCCCGCCGCGGTGCCGGATTCCCTGCCGCCGGTCACGCCCGCGCCGACGTCGCAACCCACGCCGGCGTTCACGCCATCTTCTTCCACCAACGCGCAGCCCACCCCGGCGGCCACGCCGCCCGCCGAGACGGCGCCGCCGGCACCGGCGGCCGTGGCCCCTGCGGTGGATAGCCCGACAACCGCCGCCGCCCCGGCCAAGCCCGCGGATGCAAAGCCCGCCGAAGAAAAGCCTGCGGAAGAAAAACCCGCTGATGCAAAACCGGCTGAAGAAAAGCCGGCGGAAGCCGGCACGTCAACTTCCGGCGCGGCCGTGAAGGTGGAACCGCCGCAGGCGGAAGCCAAGCCGGAAGAAAAGCCGCGCAGCAATGCGTTTGATAAACCGCCGGAAAGCGCCGCAAAAACGGATGCGCCGGCGGAAAAGCCGGTCGATCCTTCGGCTACGACCGCGCCGTTATCTGGCGCGCCGGCATCTTCGGCGTCGCCCTAAAATATAATTATAAAAGAAATGTACATCCCGGCGAAAGCCGGGATCCAGTTTCGCTAAACGCAAACAAACGGGATACCCGCTTTCGATGGTATGTTCGTTTGGGTTTTTTGGAATGTGGATGGGCACCTGCCTGCGCAGGTGCATACCCTTAATCAGCCGTTCTGCTTGCGGATAAAGTCGCGCACGATTGGCTGGATTTCGCCGCGCCAGCGGCTGCCGTTGAAGATGCCGTAATGGCCGACTTTCTTGGCGAAGTAATTCTGTTTCCGGGTGGCGGGCAGGCCCGAACATAAATCATGCGCCGCTAAAGTCTGGCCGGGGGCCGAAATATCATCGAGTTCGCCTTCCACCGTGAGCAGCGCGGTTTTGGTGATGGCGGCCGGGTTCACGGTGAGATCGCGCCAGCGGAACGTGCCGCAGGGCAGCGCATGCTGCTGGAACACGCGTTCCACGGTCTGGAGATAGAATTCGGCCGTGATATCCATGACCGACAGATACTCGTCATAGAAGCGGCGATGCGCGTCGGCGCTGTCGCCATCGCCTTTCACCAGATGCTCGAACAGGCGCAAATGCTCGCCGACATGGCGATCAAGGTGCATCGACATGAAGCCGGAAAGCTGCACGAAACCGGGATACACCTTGCGGCCGCCGCCGGGGTAATACATCGGCACGTCCGTGATGACCATGCGCTCGAACCATTCGATGGGGCGGTCTTCGGCCAATTTTGTGACCTGCGTGGGCGCCTTGCGCGTATCAATGGGCCCGCCCATGAGCGTCATCGAAGCCGGCTGCGCGGAATCTTTCAGCTGCGCGAGAAGGGCAACCGCGCACATGACCGGCACGGCCGGCTGGCAGACGGCGATCACGTGGCATTTGGGGCCGAGGTGGCGGATGAAATCCATGATATAGGAAATATTGTCTTCGAGATCGAAGCGGCCTTTGGACAGCGGCACCTGGCGCGCATCCTGCCAGTCGGTGACATAGACGTTATGCTCCGGGATCATGGCTTCCACCGTGCCGCGCAGCAGCGTGGCATGGTGGCCCGACATGGGCGCGACGATGAGAACGATGGGATCTTTTTCGCAGCCTTCGCGCTTGAAATGCTGCAGCGTGCAGAAGGGTTTTTTGACGGTATGTTCAATCGTGACCGGCACTTTTTTGCCGTTCACGGTGGTATGATCAAGGTGCCAGACCGGCTTGGCGTAGCGGCGCGTCACGCGCTCCACCAGCTCCGCGCCGGCGGCGATCGAACGGCCAAGGCGCGTGAAGGAAAGCGGCATATAAGGGTTCTGGAACGTCGCCTGCGTAACGCCCGCCGCCATGCGGAAGGGCGCCATCATCGCGCGGCTGAAATCATGAATCTGGTACAGCATCAACGTTCCCCTGAATGACGTAACTCAAAATGCGGTAAATGGAATGTGGTGATAAAAAGAAATTGTGCGCGTGAAGTGACAAAGCGAGGAAGTAACATTTTGTTTAGGATTAAAATTTACCACGCCATGGATAAGAAGGTTTTAATGCCCGCCGCGAACATGCCCAAGCCGCTGTTTTATTTCCATATTGCGCAAGCGGAATAGCGCAAGGCCCGCGTTAAAATTGAATTAAAGTGCTGTTTATGGCGCCGCTTTGGGCGCCGCCGCGGGAAACATATGCGCAAGGCGCGCGGCATCGCGCGGGCTGAGCGGCGCATCCTTGCGGCGCAGGAGTTCACCTGCGGCATCGGCAAATAGTGTAAGGGGTATTTCTTTATTCCCGTGCAGCAGATGATTGTTGTGATGCCGCAAATGCGCCTTGCGCCAGTGGTTAGGGGCGTTTGACCGGAAGATGCTGGCCGCCGCTTTGCGGAAGTCGAGCTCCGTGCGCGCGACGAAATCATATTTGCGTGACCCGCGCGGCCGCAGGTCGTTGCTTATTTCGGCCAGCGCCATGACAGTGGCATACCAATTTTCGCCACTCAACCGGCGCAGGATCGGCCAGCTTTCCCATACCCAATCCTGTGTCGGCTGGCGCTGGCGGTTATATTCATCGCTGTGAATAAGCGCGGAGAGAACCGGCAGGGATGTGTGCAGCGCCGCAGCAATTTCGCCCGGCTTGGTCGCAGGATTATTCCAGTCCAGCATGGCGCCGAGGGCGATGGAAAACCGCATGGTGCCGGGAGGTTTCCGGCGCGTAGGATGCGGGGACAGCGTCTCCCGCATGGCGAGCAATGTGGGCCCGTATTTTTTCCAGCGTTCGGGGCAGAGTTCCGCGAAGAGGGGAATACGTTCGGTGATCCAGTCGGCGGAAGGGCGATGGAGCACTTCATGCGTGGCCACGCGTTTGCCTTTATAGATATACCGGGCGCCCTTCACATAATTATCCAGCATTTTGGGGCTGACATTGAGCCTCTCGCCCATGATGCGTACGCTGATGGGAAGAAAATCCCAGCCGATAGCCATGCCCAGCATGTAGCCGATGCTATGCGTGTCGTCGGGAAGACGGCGTTTGGTTTTGCGCCGTCCACGGGGTATGCGGTGCGCTTTAGCCATGGGGCGTTGCTGCCGCAGCAATGGCGGGGAACAGGCGCTGCAGGCTTTCGCGCTCGGGCGCCGGCATGTCCGGAATGCGGCGCACAAGTTCAAAGGCGACTTCGCCGAACATATCAAAGGGCAGCGTGGGCGAGCCCGCGATCAGCGCGCTGCGTATATCGGTTGAAAGATTGCTGTTCAGGGGCACAAGGCCAACACGGCCAAACACCAGCCCCGCGCGCTGGCGTAAATCGATTTTAACGCGATCGGCAAATTCGGTGGATGGCTTCGCGCGCGAATAGCGGTTTTTACTTAGCTTAAGTTCATCACAGGCCGCGCCGAAATCCAGCGCGTGCCTTTCCCATGCCAGCGCCCGCCACGACCGAAAACTGTGCCAGTGCTGGTTAATCCAGTCCAGTTGCACGGCCTGATGGCCATGCAGGCGCAAGGTCAGATCATTTTCGGTTGTCTCACCGGTTTCGTGGGTAAAATGGTTTGCGATATCAACGACGCGGACCGCCGGGTCCGGCCAATCAATCACGCGGGCCATTTTTTCGCCAAAGGTTCCGGCGGCCGGCATTTTCTTGGTGCCGCCCCATGCAAAGGCAGGCAGCGTCGGGTAAAGCTGCATCACCCGCTGGCCGTGGGCGGCCCAGTAATCCGGACGGAATGTTTTGATTTTTCCCAGATGCGCGTCCATCCATTCCTGGCTGGGCGTGCGAATGCCGTGGATATACATGCTCAGGCGGTCGCGCGTGATGGGCTTGAATTTATTATAGATGAAAACCTCGCCAGGTTTCGGCAGTTCCACTGCATTGAGATGATCGACCATGGCGTCGGTCGTAATGGCGGCATCGTCCCAGCCGAGCACCTTGGCAAGGGCATAGCCGATGCCAGTTACATCCGTGGGGAGTGCGCGCGTTCTCGAAACCATCCCCGACTTTAAAAAATCAGGCACGCGCTAAACAACAGCGTTAATAATTGCAACAGGATATAAGTGAGCCTAAATCCGCGAATGGGCCGGATCAGGGCATGGCTTTAACCAAACTTGCCGCTTCGGGCGAAGAAAAGCGGCGGTCTAACAGAATGCCTTCGGGCGTGGCGTCCTGCGATTTGTAGAAGTTTTTGTTCCACGACAGGTCGGGGCTCACCACCGTGCCATCCAGCGAAATGCCGATGTAAAGGCCTTCGGAGCGCGCAAAGGCATAGACATCCGCATCTTGCCCGATGCCGGTGGCGGCTTTGGCGCCGCGGCCGATGGTGCCAATCGAAGCCCCGGCATCCGCGCCCAGCGTGAGTTCATGTTTTAAAAGCGCATCGAGGCCCTTGTCACTCATGATGGTGAGCACGAGCTCGGAGGTCTGGCCGCCCAGCTGGAAGCCGTAATTGATGCCGCCGATGGTATAGAAGGCCGGGTTCGACCAGCGGCCGTCGGGGCCGCGGGCCAGCAGCACGCCGCTGCCGCCATGGCCGCCTAAGAAGAAGCTGAGCTTGAGCATGCGCGGCACGATGAGAATAGCGCGGGCGCGGTTGGCGAGCGAGAGCAGCGACGGATAATCGGGATCGGAGAGCAGGGACTTGATGGTGGCCGCGGACGAATTGATGAGAGCTTTTTGTTCGCTGATGTCTTCATCCAGCTTTTCGCCTGGGTTGGCGGGTTCATCCAGCTGCCTGTCGGTTGCCGTGACCGACGGGCTGGTTGCGGTTTCCATGCGCGCGGCATAGGCCGGGATGCTGAGCAGAAGGGCGAGAGCAAGAAGGGAAAGAAAACGCATGGGAGGGGCCCTTGGACGTGAGGGGAAGCGACGATCCAATCATAAACCAAGCTTTGCGGCAGCAAAAAGTCAAAGCCGGGGTGAGAAGCACCGGCGAGCGGAAGTGTTGCCCCTAAGATACAAATTTGTGTATGCCCCGCCCGCAAAACGGGGCCCATTTATCCGCATTTAGATTGCTGAACCATGGACCCCGGCTTTCGCCGGGGCATACAGATATTACTCGCTTAAATTCAGCAGGCCGCCGCGCTGGCGCGCGCCTTTCAGTGTCTGGCGCAGCACCACGCAGGCGATCAGCACATGCAGCACGGCAAGGGCGAACGCGCCCCATAGCACGCTCCATTCCGGCGGGGTGCCGGCGGGCAGGCGGAGATTTTCAAACACATAGCTGGGCGGCAGCACGGCACCAACCGCCTGCATG
Organism: Pseudomonadota bacterium; assembly: GCA_048498415.1. Lineage (GTDB taxonomy): Bacteria > Pseudomonadota > Alphaproteobacteria > UBA9219 > RGZA01 > JBEHYA01. Next base: position 7,528 of record JBEHYA010000013.1, on the reverse strand, counting down.
ACAGGCGGCAGAATAGCGCGCGGATAATAAACGCCGATAAACGGCACGCAGAACCAGCCGAGCATCCAGCCGAACCATTCGGCGCTCTGGCCAAAACGCAGCAGCAGACACATCAGCAGCATGCCCCAGGCGAGGCCGCTGGTGATCAGAATAAGCGCGTATAAAGGCAGCGCCGGCCCAAGCGTGAAGATGTTATAGCCAAAAATGAAATAGCAGGCGATGAGCGCAGGGGTAAGTCCAATGAACAAACGGAATAGCATCAGCGTGGCGTAGGCGATTACCTGCTCATGCGCGCGTAAGGGACTGGCATAGAGCTGGCCGATATTGCGCGCATAAATTTCTTCGACGAAGGTGATGAGAATGCCAACCCCCGAACGCAGGAAAAATTCCAGCAGAATGGTTGCGCCCAAAATCAGATGAAAATTCATCTGCGGCAGGCCCATGGCGTGCAGCAGGTAATTGTTGGTAAATCCCATTAAAAGCATGTTGAGCGTGGGCCAGTAGGCGGCCTCGATCAACCGCGGCGGGCTTTTGAGTAAAAGCGTGAGCGTGCGGTAGACAAGTGCATAGATGCGGCGCAGGGCGAGAATGAGATCGTTCATGCCGCCGCGCGCCCCCGCACCACATCAAGGAATACGGCCTCTAATCGCGGGTGGTTATAGCGTTGCAATAGCTCGGGCACCGTGCCGCGTTCGATGATGCGGCCCTGGTGCATGATAAGCACATTGCCCGCCATGCGTTCCACCTCATCCATCTGGTGGGAGGCCATGAGAATGCTGGCGCCTGTTTCGCGCTGGATGGTTTGTAAGTACCCGCGCACCCAGTCGGCGGTATCGGGGTCGAGCGAGGCGGTGGGTTCATCGAGAAGCAGTACGCGGGGGGAATTGATGAGCGCCTTGGCCAGGCTCACGCGGGTTTTCTGGCCGGCGGAAAGCTGCCCGTATTTTTTACCAATGAAGCTCTCCAGCTGCAGGCCGGCGGCCAGTTCCTCGATGCGGCGCTTCAAATGCGGCACGCCGTAAATGTGCCCGAAGACGACCAGATTGTTATAGGCCGATAAATTCGGCGGCAGATCTACGTAAGGCGAGGAAAAATTCATTTGCCCAAGCGCATCATAGCGGTGCGTTGCCATATCGTGGCCGAGAATTTCAGCAATGCCCGAGGTCGGTAGTGTAAGGCCCAGCAGCATCGAGAGCGTGGTGGTTTTGCCGGCGCCGTTGCTGCCAAGCAAAGCCACCAGCTCGCCTTCGCCCACAGAGAAGCTTACATCGTCGACCGCTTTATAGGCGCCGAAGCTTTTGGTTAAATGATCGACGGAAATAATGGGCATTTTCAACAGGATGCGGTTGGCGGCATGAAAGTTTAACCGCCATTATATGGGTTGATTGGTGGGTATAAGGCAAGCCTATAATGCCCACGTTTTCAACGACCCGATTTTTAAAGAGATAAACATGGCTGCGCCCGCCCCCCATTCATTTGAAGAAAATATGGCCGAACTCAACCGCCGGCTGGATGGCACGAAAGTCGATATCATCGAGACGCTGGAGAGCAAATGGTTCGAATTGGCGACGTCGCGCGGTTATTCGCTGGAGCCTTTGCACCTGACGGCGCGCGTGCATCAGATTGCCACCGCCCGTAAAAACGCATATGCGACGCCAAAGAATGTAAATGTCGCGGAAGAAACCTATATGCGGTTCGGTGCCGCGGGAGTGCGGCGTTATACGCGTGAGGATGCGCCCAGCGTCCGCGAGGTTGCGGCCACCTATCTGGGCGAATTTTTTGCCGAAGCCAAACAGAATGCCGAATATGTGCCGCATGCGCAAAAAAGCGCGGACGACATTCGGGATTATTTTGCGCGCGCCGCCGTTAATTTAACCGCGAGCATCGACCAGAACACATTCAATCCAAAAAGCGCCACGGGCTGGGCGCTGAACTGGGGCCTGAAATTGCAGGATCTGGTGCGCTGGATGGTCGCCGCCGATGATGCCACAGCGCGCATTCTGGCCGATGCCACACTGGGCCTGGCGCAGGAAAGCCTGGACGCGCTGATTGAAGGGATGGCGGCGGCGAAGTCGATCTATAAAAAGGCGGCCTATACCGCACCCAGCGATAGCCCGTATCTCAAAAACAAACCTTTGTGCGATTTTATCGTGGAGGAAGTGGCGGCGGCTGTTGTAAATGCGCAGGCATGTCTTACCACGCTTCCCGATGTGCAGCAGGCCGTCCGTGCGGGCGATATTATGCGGCGCGCGGAAGAATGCGCGGGCCGGCCGCTGCGCCCGATGATGGTGCGGCAGTGGCATACGCCGGCGGAAGAACCGGATTCCGATTAATAAAAGCGCGGCTTGGTGACTTTTAAAAGCCGGTCGATCATGCGGCCCTGAAACTGGGTGAGGCCGAGCGAACGGCCGGTTTGCAAGGCTTGCTCGTCTTCGCAGCGGCACAGAATAACGCGGCTTGGTTTATAATCGGCGACCAGCTGCTTGATTTCGCTATAGGTGGAGGGATGCGCCGTATTGAGGCCCTCCGGGCCCCAGTAAATCTTGAACAGATCCAGCCCCAGCATGTGCTTATCAAAGAAGGGCAGCGTGTGGTGGGTGAGGCCATCAAGGCACAACCGAAAGCCGCGTTCGTGCAAAAAGTCGCGCGCGAAGACATAGGCGCCGATATCGCTGAACACATCCACTTTGTGAATTTCAACGACCATTTTGCCGCGCAGTTCCGAGGGCACCATATCGTTGAAGCGGCGGAATTCCGGCGAGAGTACGGTTTGAATATTGAGGTTCAGGCTGAACGGCATGCTGCCTAACCCGTCGCCGATCAGTTTGGAGAGCATGCGAAGGTCGAGCGTGCGCGTGAGATAATGGAACAGCCAGCGGTCGGATAACAGATCGATATCCGGCGTGCAGATTTGTTGCAGGTCATCAATCGAGACGAAATGCTCTTCAAATAAAGGCTGCGGCAGGCCGTTTTCACCGATCACGCAGGCCATCTGGCGGCGGATGATGTTGGTCAAATCCGCGCGTTCCAGAATGGTGATCAGCTTGGATAAATCGGCAGGCACGAAGGGCCGGCCATGGGTGGCGGCGGCTTCTTTCAGCTTCTCGCTCTCGCGGGCTTTACGCTGGCGTTCCACGGCTTTGTGCTGGATCAGAATATCCTGATACAGCTGGTCGTAATTCTGGCGGAAATCGTAGTAGGTGGCGAAACCCAGCGATTCATCCTGCGTATATTGCGCCAATGGATCGTCGGCAAAGAGCAGGCGTAAGCGTTCGACCGCCATGGCAAGGTCTTCCATCTGCATATCCTTGCCAACAAAAAACAGATCGTTGTTGGAGAGGATGAAGATATGCCCCGTAAAGGTTTTCACCTGCATCTCGAAGGTATCGGCGGCGATGCGTAAGTAATGTTCCTTGCGATGATGGTGTTGCAGGCGCGAGAGGTGCACTTGAACGGCCATGCGGCCATCGCGGAAATCATCCATGCGGCCAAGCGCTTCCAGCAGCAGGCGTTCCGGCGTGCCGGGCTCGCTATCCGGCATTTTGGTATTCAGTTTCCAGGGCGCGACCGTGCGCGGGGTGAGGCTATCAAGAACAGACATCGCATCTCGTTGAATCAGGCGTTCATTCAGCCCGTTTCACGAATCATGCCAAGCGGGGGTTAACAAAAGAATACTTATGGATTTGCAGCGTCTGCGGCGATATTTGCGCTGGCGGAATTGTTGGGGCGGGCGGGAGTTGCAACGTGTGAGAGGCGTGGCGGCGCTGTTTCCATGCGCGGGCCATTAAAGCCATGCCGGCGTTTGAAATCGGGTAACGAAGAGCCGCCCGGCAAGCCTTTCAGACCCAAGTGAAGGGCACTGTTAATCGCGCCCCAGCCAACCGGCAGGCGCTGCCATTGGATATCCCCATCTGGACGGATGATTTTTTCGTAGGCCTCGCTATCGCGCGAGCTGGGCCATTTGCCGGTTTTTTCGTGCGTCCATAAAATGAAATTGCGGATATCGGCTTCACATAAATCATCGTTATAGCCATGGGTATCTTTGAAGATCGCCAGCGAGCCAACCTGTGGCAGGCCCCGCGCACCCGAGCGGAAAGCAAAATCGATATTGCGCCATATTTCATCTTTTAGCTGCCGGTATTCAACCCGGCCATCGGCATGGGTGATTTTTTCGTAAATCGCGGGCGTGTTGGTGTTGGGCCATTCACCGGTTTTTTCGTGTGTCCATTTAATAAGATCATGGATGCGCGCCACGGTGAAATCATCGTTAAGGCCACGCGCTTCCTTGAACCGGGCCAGCGAACTGCCGGCTGGCAGGCCGCGCGCCCCTTTAAACAGTGCGGTTTCGAGCGCGCCCCAGGTTTCCGTCGTGAGCCGCCATTCGCTACGGCCATCTTCGTGCGTAATTTTTTCATAGACATCGCGGTCTTTATGCGAAGGCCATTTGCCGGTTCGTTCATGTTCCCAGCGGATAAGCTGTTCGATGCGTGCTTCGGAAATATTGTCGTTCAGGCCAAAGTCATTGCGCAGCTGGGTGAGCGAGCCACCGGGCGGCAGGCCGCGATAGCCGTTCGTGAGCGCGCCATGGATCGAACTCCAATGTTCGCCGTTTTCCACCCACGCATCGCCCTGTTTGACATAGACGGCTTTATCGCGGTGGCGGGGCCATTGGCCGGTGCGTTCATGATGCGCTTTCACCCATTCAGCGATGGCGCTGCGGGTAAGCAAGGCGTGCGGCGCGAGCGATTGTAATTTCTGCTTCGCGCCGATGGGTGCGTTCTGTAAAAGCGCGGTGAGACGTGTCTGCCATTGCGCATCGTAAGGCAGCGCGGCGATTTCCGGCATGGCTTTCAGTGCTGATTTGGTTTCGCTCGCCCACATGGCGTAATCGAATATTTGTGTGGCAAAAAATGTGGTTTGCCCCATCTGATCGCAGATGGCGATCTGCCGGTTCAAGCGTGGAATATTAATGAGCACATAGGGCTTTTGCCGCCAATGATGGTTGCCAACCGTGCCGCGATAAATAAACAGGTCATCCGCGTGGATCCCAAGCTGCTGCAGCAATGCAATAAGGGTATGCGTTTTGGGCGCAAGCCGCGGCGCGGCCATGGCGGTGCGCGGCGTATCATGGCGCGGGTCAACCGGGTGATGATCGGATAAAACAAGGGCGCCGATGACAGGTTGAATTTGGGCGCCGCCTTTTGCCAGACGTGCCAGAAGGTTTTCAAGGTTATCGGGTGCGCCAAGTGCGACGGATGCCGCATGCTGCAATAGGCCCGAAATGGTCGCGGGCGCCGCTTCCTGCCGGCCCGTTAGCGTGAGTGCATAGGCGTGGAACGCTTCTTCCAGCTGGTCGTCGGGGCGGCCAAGCTGGCTGCGCAGAAAATCATCAAGCGGCTCAAGCCGCGCAAATAACTGGTCATAGCTTTTTCCGGATAAATCGTACTGGCGCACGGCATCCAGCGCGGGCTGGCGCAGGGTGAAATACGCGTCGATGGTATCGCGGCTGGGCGTTGGCAGTGACATGCAGCTAAAATGCAAAAAGCGGCGTAGCACAGGCAACACAGGTAATAGTTGCGAGAGGGCCTTTTGGCTTAACTGTGGTTAAGCGGCGATGGGCAATTGGACTTAATGGCTAAAAGCTGACTTAAAAGCTGTCCGCCGCCATGGCCATCACGGGCTTCACGCCGGCCTGGATGGCCAGCATGCGGGATGCGGTTTCGGGGAGCACCTTGGCGAAATAGAAATTGCCGGTGGCAAGCTTGGCTTCATAGAAGGCTTTATCGCTTGTGCCGGATGCCAGTTGCTTGGCAGCGGCATCCATCATAAGCAGCCACATGTAGCCCATGGCAATTAACGCCATGCAGTTCAGATAATCATTGGCGGCGGCTGCGGCTTCATCGGGGTTGGCGAAGCTGCGCTGGCCCATGAGCAGCGTGATGAGCTGGAAGCGCTGGAAGGTCTTGGCGAAATTCGGCAGCACATCGGCGAAGGTGGCATCTTTTTCATGTGCCTTGATGAAATCGGCGATGGGCCAGGAGAGTTCGCGTAAGACCCGGCCAAAACGATCCGGCATTTTGCGGCCCACGAGGTCGAGCGCCTGAATGCTGTTGGTGCCTTCGTAAATTTGCGTAATACGCGCATCGCGGGCGAATTGTTCCACGCCGTGTTCGCGAATATAGCCGTGGCCGCCATAAATCTGCATGGCGGCATTGGCGGCGTTGAAGCCCTGATCGGTGAAGCTGGATTTGATGACGGGCGTAAGAAGGGCGATCAGATCGGCGGCTTTGGCTTTCGCTTCCGCATCCGGGCTTTTGGCTTCGATATCAAGGGCGATGGCCACCCACACCGAAAGCGCGCGCTGCGCTTCGTTGATTGCGCGCATCTGCATCAGCTGGCGGCGGATATCGGGGTGGACGATGATGGGGTCAGCCGGCTTATCGGGGAACGCGGCACCTTTGAGGGCGCGGCCCTGCAGACGTTCGCGGGCGTAGGCCACGGCATTTTGATAGGCAACTTCCGCCAAACCCAGACCCTGCAGGCCCACGGCCAGGCGCGCTTCATTCATCATCACGAACATCGCCTTCATGCCTTTGTGGGGTTCGCCCACCAGCCAGCCCTTCGCGCCATCAAAGTTCATGACGCAGGTGCTTGAGGCCTTGATGCCCATCTTGTGTTCAATCGAACCGCAGGCAACTTTATTGCGCGCGCCAATGGCGCCCGCTTCGTTGACCAGAAACTTCGGCACCAAAAACAGGCTGATGCCGCGGCTGCCTTCCGGCGCATCCGGCAATTTGGCGAGCACCAGATGGATGATGTTTTCGGTTAAATCATGTTCGCCGGCGGAGATGAAAATTTTGGTGCCGGTGATGGCGTAGGAGCCATCGCTATTGGGAACGGCCTTGGTTTTGATGAGGCCTAAATCCGTGCCGCAATGGGGTTCGGTGAGGCACATGGTGCCCGACCAGGTGCCATCGATGATATGCGGCAGGTAGGTTTTTTTCTGTTCATCCGTGCCGTATTTTTCAATGGCATTGTACGCGCCGTGCGAGAGGCCGGGATACATACCGAACGACAGATTGGCGCTGCACACCATTTCATCGAGCATGAAATTGAGGAGCAGCGGCAGGCCCTGCCCGCCATATTCCTTGGTGCAGGATAAACCCATCCAGCCGCCTTCGATGAAGGTTTGGTACGCTTCCTTGAAACCCTTCGGCGTTTTCACATTGCCGTTTTCAAAATGGCAGCCTTCGGCATCACCGGAGAGATTAAGGGGCTGCAAGACTTCTTCGCACAGCTTGGCGCCTTCTTCCAGAATGGTGGCAACCAGTTCGGGCGTCGCTTCTTCATAGCCGGGCAGTTTGGCAAGCGATGCCGCATCAAACACGTCGCTGAGCAGAAACTGCATATCGCGTAAAGGGGCTTTATAGACGGGCATCTGCTAACTCCTCACCAGGCATCCCCGCGCAGGCGGGGATCCAGTTTTTCTTTTATTTTTACCCACAACCAAACTGGATCCCCGCCTGCG
>JBEHYA010000012.1:0-33507 GCA_048498415.1 Pseudomonadota bacterium | reverse complement strand
CGCGTCACCGCGCTGATCTGGCTGGCGCTCGTTCTGCTCGTGCAGCTGCCAAGCGAATACATCAATACCCGCGCGGCGGCTGAAATGCACCCCACGGCCGTGGCCACCGAAACCCCGGCCGAAGGCGCTTCCATGAGCGTGGCCGCCGAACTGCCCGCCGCAACGCCGGCGCCGGCCAGCGACAACGGGCCCAAAGGCCAGATCTCGCTCACCACGGGCCTGCTTATTCTTGGCATGAACATCATGCAGGCGCTGATCGTCTTCTGCTTTGCCGTGGCCTGGTACCGCGCGTTGCTGCTGCATGAAAAGCGCGGCGCCGTCATCCGCCCGGGCGTCGGAAAGCCCGAGCTCTGGTATTTATGGGCGAATATGAAGATCAGCATGATCCTGAGCCCGCTCTTTTTGCTGGTGATGGGTTTTCTGGTGGGCGACGGGCAAACCATTGTGTTCACGCCGGCCAAAGGCCTGTTCATGGGCGCCATCCTTTATCTGCTTTTATTCCTGCAGGCGCGTTTCACGCTGGCGTATCCGCTTTCCGCCATCGGCGAGAATGAACGGCCGCTGGCGCACTCCTGGCAGATCACCAAGGGGCTGGGCAACCGCATCATCCTTGGCAATATAATGGTTTTCGTGCCGCCGGTGGTCGGCATGGTGGTGCTGATCAGCGTGATTTCCTATTTGCTGGGCGGTGTCGGCACCAGCGATGCGGAAGCCGCGCAGCCGGTGCTGGTACTGTTTGCCCTCAAATGCCTTGGCAGCTTCTTTCTTATTTTCGTGCTGGCGCTGGCATCCGCCTTCCATGCCCGCGTCTATGCCACGCTGGCGCAACGCATATAACCCTCTGCCTCATCCCGGAAGCGCGTCAGCGCTATCCGGGATCCATACCGGCCCAGCGGCCCGATGGATCCCGCATCACGTGCGGGATGAGGCTAGGAAATATGTTTAATGGTTAGGCCTCGTCCTCAGGCACATCGCCCGTCTTCATCTTCGCGATCTTGCGGGAAATGCTTAGGCTAAAGCCTGCGCGCGCCAGCCGGCCAATCTCTTTATCCGGGCTTTCTACATCTTTGCGCCGCCATGGGCCGATGTATTTTTTGCGCGCAAACACAAGCGCCGCCTGCCAGTCGCTTTCGTCATTCAGCCCTTCGGTGGCGGCTTTTAACGCGTCGCCCGTAATGCCTTTGGCCTGCAGTTTCTGGCTGAGCTTATTCTTTGATATGCCGCTGGCGCCCGCATGCTCCGCCATGCGTTTCGCAAAACCGTCATCATCAATCCATCCTTTTGCCGCATATTTTTTTAAGATGGATTCGATGTGGAGGGTAAATGGTTCTGCGTCTAATTCGCGGTTGGCAAACTGCGCTTTCTGCACATGCCGGCGCAGCGTCTTTTTCAGCATGCCCGCCGTTGCGGCATAGCGTGCCACATAGCGCAGCGCCAGTTCATCCAGCCGCTGCGTTGTTAAAGGGATGATTTTTTTGAATGCCCCGCGCGCCATGTTTTTAGCTTAACACATCATTAAGCATTGGCCCAAAGGTATAAGCTTGTTGCCGTTTACCTATTCGCAAGGGTTGGTTGGTACACTGAATAAATAAAATTTGAGGTAAAGTGTATGTTTGGATCGCTTGCAGAGCATAATAAGAAAAGCATCATTGTTGCGAACAACAAAAAGCCGTTGCTCAGCCGCTATTTCATCGAACTGCACGTGCCGGCCAACGCCACCACCTCCCGCCCGATTCTCGATCAGATGCGCCGCCAGCAGGCGCTCGAATTCACCCAGCTTGTCGGCGAATGGCTGAAAGAAAACGGCATGACCGAAGAGGTCAGCAGCCTGTCGGTCACCGCCATGGGCCAGGTCATGATCGTGTGTGGCCAGCGCGTCATCGATACCATCCGCGAACAGGATATCTGGGCCATCGCCCACATCCGCTCCTCCGACCAGTTCAGCAAGCTGAGCCGGTCCACCAAGGGCAATTAATTTTTCTACCTCATTCCCGCGAAAGCGGGAATCCAGCTAACGCCGCGTCTGCGGCGAAATATGCAAAAATTATGGCTCGTCTCCTGTATCCCCGCTTTCGCGGGGATGACGTCGGTGGTTGTTTAGCCCGGCATTTTGTGGTGACATCCAGCCCATGTTCAAATCCGTCACCTATAATGCGCTTGTGCCCGGCAACCGCCTGCTGGTGCTGGGCGCCGTGCATGGCAATGAAAAATGCGGCACGCAGGCCATTCAGCAGATCATGCAGCGCCTTGATTCCGGCGCGCTGGAGCTCAGCCGCGGCACCGTGACGTTTGTCCCCATCTGCAACCCGCTGGCCTATGAACAAGACGTGCGCCAGACCGCGCAGAACCTCAACCGCTCGATGATGAAGCGGGATAACCCCAGCGTTTATGAATTCAAACTGCAGAACGCGTTATGCCCGCTTTTGGAAAATTGCGACGTGCTGCTCGATGTGCATTCCTATACCGCCGGCGGTCCGGCCTTCGTGATGCGTGGGCCCGACGACCGGCGCGATCGGGAAGAAGCCTTCACCGCCATGCTGGGCGTGGGCTACATGCTGTGCGGCTGGGAGGATGCCTATGCCAATGCCGGTATTCCGCTTGACCCCATCGTCTCCACCGGCACCACCGAATATGCCCGCAATCACGGCGCCACCGCCGTGACGGTTGAATGCGGCCAGCACAAGGAAGCCGCGGCCATTCCGGTGGCCCTTCGTGCCATCTACGGCGCGCTGGCCTATGCCGGCATCACGGATGAAAAGATTGCGCCCACGCCTGATTTCAAGCGCTGCCGCATGCGGCAAGTGTATTACAAAGTGAAAGAAGGCGATTTCACGCGGCCCCTTAATCACTTGGAAGAAGTCAAAGCCGGCGAAGCGCTGGTGATTTACAAGGATGGCGAGGTCATTACCGCGCCATGGAACTCCCGCGTCATCATGCCCAAACTGGGTGCGGTCGTCGGCGAGGAATGGTTTTATTTAGCGGTGGATGAGTAAAAATCTTTACGTACATTCCGGCAAATTCTCTCCGCGTCATCCCCGCGAAGGCGGGGATCCACGATAGGCCATTAAACAAAGCTTTCGTCATGTGGCTTGCCGTGGATGCCCGCCTTCGCGGGCATGACAATCAATTAATCCCGCAACAGTTCATTAATCGAGGTCTTGCTGCGCGTCTTTTCATCCACGCGCTTCACAATCACCGCGCAGGATAAGCCCGGGCCCGGCTGGCCGTTCGCCATCGGTTTGCCCGGCAGGGTGCCCGGCACAACTACCGAATAGGCTGGCACGCGGCCCTGAAACACTTCACCCGTCGCGCGGTCGATGATTTTGGTGGAAGCGCCTAAAAACACGCCCATCGAGATCACCGCGCCGCGTTCCACGATCATGCCTTCCGCAATTTCCGAACGCGCGCCGATAAAGCAGTCATCTTCAATAATGACGGGCGAAGCCTGCAACGGCTCCAGCACGCCGCCAATGCCCACGCCGCCCGACACATGCACGCGCGCGCCCACTTGCGCGCAGGAACCAACAGTCGACCACGTATCGATCATCGTGTTCTCGCCCACAAACGCGCCCACATTGATAAAGCACGGCATTAGCACCACGCCTTTCGAGATATAGGCGGAATGGCGCACAATCGCACCCGGCACGGCGCGGAAACCCGCTTCCTTGAACGTCTCTTCGTTCCAGTGCATGAACTTGCTTGGCACCTTGTCGTACCATGCGCCGCCGCCGGCGCCGCCGGTGATGCGCACGTTATCGTGCAGCTTGAACGACAGAAGAATGCCCTTCTTGATCCATTCATTCACGCGCCAGCCGGTGCCGTCGCGGGACGCCACACGCAGTTCGCCGCGATCCAGCTGGCTCATGAGCTGCGAAATCGCCGGCCACAGCGGGGAGTCATCAGAGGTATCGAGATTGGCGCGGGTTTCCCACGCGCTGTTAATGGCGGCTTCAAGCGCGTTGAGGGCGAGCATCGTCATGGGCTAATCCGTTCATTTGCTGCAAAAGGCTTTTTAAATCGGGGCCCGCATAATGGCAGTGGGGGTACATGGCTTGCAAGCCCGGCGTTTTACGCTGCCACGTCGCTTCATGGCGCAGCCAGAAGGTGGTCATGCCCATGGCGGCGGCAGGTTTTAAGTTCTGCTCCATATCATCGATCATGGCGCAGGCATGCGCATCCAGCCTGTGCGCGGCAAGCAGGCGCTTGTAGCACCCCGGCTGCGGTTTGCACTCATACGCGGCATCCTCGATATCGAAAATCGCGGTGAACTGATCTTCAAGGCCAAGCGCTTTGAGAACGCGCGCGCCATGGCGGCGGTCGGCGTTGGTGAAAATCATTTTATCGCCGGGCAAGTTGGCGATCAGCGCATTCAGTTCGGCATCCGGCTTTAATTCGCTGTAGTCAATAGCGTGGACGAAATCCATGAAATGGGTGGGATCGACATGTTCTTCCGCCATCAGGCCGGACAGGGTAGTGCCGTAGCGGTGGAAGTAATCCGTGCGCCGGGCGCTGGCGGCTTCGAACGGCAGGTTGAAATACTGCATGATATACTCATCCATCTTCCGGTGAATCTGCGGGAATATGGTGGAGTAGGGGGAATACAGCGTGTTATCGAGATCGAACAGCCAGGTCTGAATGGGAACGTTACGCATTACCGGATCAGCGTGCCGATACCCTGCGGCGTGAGCAGTTCCAGCAACACCGAATGCGGGTCTTTGCCGCTTAAGATAACCGCGCCCGTCACGCCTTTTTCAACGGCCGTAATGCAGGTCTGCAGTTTGGGGATCATGCCGCCCTTCGCCGTGCCATCGGTGATCGCGGCGCGTGCCTGATCAATCGAAAGTTCGGGCACCAGCGCGCCGTTCTTATCCATCACGCCCGGCACATCGGTGAGCAGCAGAAAGCGCACGGCATTGAGTGCGGCTGCAATATGCCCCGCCACGATATCGGCATTGATGTTCAGCGTCTGGCCCTTATCATCCACCGCTACGGGCGCCACAACGGGAATGGCATCTTCTTCCAGAATACGCTGCAGAATATGCGCGTTGATCGTATCGGGCTCGCCCACCAGACCTAAATCGCCGCCCACATGCTTGGCGGTAATTAAATTGCCGTCTTTGCCCGACAGGCCCACGGCAATACCGCCGGCGGTGCGCAAATGCTGCACCAGTTCTTTGTTCACTTTGCCTGCCAGCACCATCTCCACCACTTCCATGGTGGCGGCATCGGTGACGCGCAGGCCATTTTTGTATTCGCTTTTAATGTTGAGGCGCTTCAGCATCGCATCGATCTGCGGGCCGCCGCCATGGACGATCACCGGGTTGATGCCGACCTGTTTCAGCAGCACGATATCGCGCGCAAAACGCGCGGCCGTGGCATCATCATCCATCGCGTGGCCGCCGTATTTAATGACAAAGCACTTGCCGCGGTAACGCCGCAGGAACGGCAACGCGTCGGAGAGAATGCGGGCGATTGATTCCCAATCGCGCAGGCTGGCGGTATCGATATTGACCATGAAAATGTTCTAGCAGAAAGCAATCACCCCATACAACAACCTCATCCCCGCGAAAGCGGGGATCCAGGGGACTGGGATAAAGATGTTATTTTCCGCCGCAGACGCGGCTTTAGCTGGATTCCCGCCTTCGCGGGCATGACGCTAAGAAAGAATATTTTCAGCCAGGAAAAAGCGCAATGCCTCGACGCCGTCGCCTTTTTCGCTGCTGGTCGCGAATACCTCGGGAAACGCCGTGCCATGGGCCTTGATGGCAGCCTGCACATCCGCCTGCACGGCTTCCAGCTCGCCTTTTTTCAGTTTATCGATTTTAGTGAGCGCCACCACATAGGGCACCGCGTATTCCCGCAAGGTCTCCATAAAATCGCGGTCGTTATCTTTAAGCCCATGCCGCGCATCAATGAGCAGGCACAGGCGTTTAAGGGTAGGCCGTTCGCGCAGATAGGTGTCGATTAAATCGTTCCAGTCGGCCACGGCTGCCTTATCCGCCTTGGCATAGCCATAGCCCGGCATATCGACCAACAGAAAACGGTCGGCGAGGCGGAAAAAATTCAGCTGCTGCGTGCGGCCGGGTGTGTTGGAGACTTTCGCGAGCGCCTTCTGCTTGGTGAGCGCATTGATCAGGCTTGATTTACCCACGTTACTGCGCCCGATAAACGCAATCTCCGGCATAAAAGGTTCCGGCAACTGCGCCGCCTTCGCCGCGCCCGCGGTGAACACGGCCTTGTCGGTAAACAGGCTGAGCGTTTTTTCGCGGGTGACTTTTGCCACGTTACTTCGTCTTCGGTTTGGTGCGGTGTTTGATCAGCGTCTGCTGGCCGATGGCAAACATGTTGCTGAACGTCCAGTAAATCACCAGCCCCGCCGACATGCCGGCGAACAGGAAGGTGAACAGGATAGGCAGAATCTGGAACACCTGCTGCGTGGTTTTATCCGGCGGCGGCGGGTTCAGCTGCTGCTGGATCCACATGGTGATGCCCATAAGCAGCGGCCACACGCCAAGATGCAGGAACGAAGGCGGGTTCCAGGCAATCAGACCAAACAGCGTAAACAAATTCGATGGATCGGGCGCCGAGAGGTCATGCACCCAGCCGTAGAACGGCGCATGCCGCATTTCAATCGAGACCAGCAGCACCTTATAAAGCGCGAAGAACACCGGAATCTGGATGAAAATCGGCCAGCAGCCCGATAACGGGTTCACGTTTTCCTTCTTATATAACGCCGTCATCTCCTCGTTCATCTTGAGGGGGTCGGCCGAATAGCGTTCCTTGATGCGCGTCATCTCCGGCTGCAATTCCTTCATGCGCGCCATCGACCGATACGTGGTCTCCTGCAACGGGTAGAACAGCAGGCGCAAAAGAATGGTGAAGGCGATGATCGCCAGACCATAGTTGCCCAGCACATGATAGAAGAAATCAATCACATGGAAGAACGGCTTGGCGAAAATATAGAACCAGCCGAAATCAATCGCGCGGTCGAACAGCGGCGCATGTAAATCTTTTTCGTACTTATCGAGCAGGCTCACTTCCTTGGCGCCCGTGAACACATGCGTGGTGGCTTCCGTGGCATCGCCGGCTTTAATGACAATCGCTTCGCCCTTCATATCAACCTGGAAGCGGTCCTGGTCTTTCACCTTGTTATGCACAAAGCGCGCGCTGATTTTTTCGTTCTCCGGCGCGATCACGGCGGTAAGCCAGTACATATCGGTCATGCCCAGCCAGCCGCCCGTGCTTTCTTCCGTGACCATGCCTTCTTCGGTGATCTTCTTGTAATTGTGCTCGCGGAGGCGGCCATCCAGCACGCCCACCGGGCCTTCATGCACGGCCGAAACCGCGTTGGTATGCGGCAGGCCATGGCGCGAAATCAGGCTAAATGGGTACAGCGTCACGTCCTTGCCGGTGGCGTTATGCACGCGCTGCACCACCGTGAACACGTAATCATCATCCAGCGAAATACGGCGCTCAAAGCTCAGGCCCTGGCCGTTGTCCCATTTCAGCGTCACGGTCTCGCCCGGGCCAATATGGTCTTTATCCGCCGTCCACGCCGTCTCGGCATCCGGCATCTTCAGGCTTTCATCGGCGGCCATCCAGCCGGCTTCGGCGTAATACGGCATATTGGGCGGCGCGCTGCCCGTGGGCGAGAGCAGTACGATTTCCGGGCTCGTGTTGTCCGTCGTCGCGTGATAGGTGGCCAGCGTGATATCATCAATCCGCGCGCCCTTTAAATTGATCGAGCCATGCAGCTTGCCGTTCGAGATGCGCACGCGTTTTCCCTCTGCCACCACTTCGGCGCGGGGGCGGGGGGCGGCGATCTGCTCCTCCTTCACTTCGGCGATTTTGGTTGCGGCCGCGCGCGCTTCCAGCTGCTTCTGGTGCGGCACTTCATAGAAATAATGGAAGCCCGTCAGAATCAGAATCGAGAGCAGAATGGCGAGAAAAAAGTTGCCGTTATCTTTCATTGGAATCTCAGATGGGAAAAGGAATTAGGCGTGTTTTGCAGGCTTTTGCTTAGCACACGGGGGCACCGGGTCAAACCCAAACCCGCCAAAGGGCGTGCAGCGGCATAAACGCTTGATTGTTAGCACGCTTCCCATGCCCGCCCCGTGGCAGCGCAGCGCCTCCAAAGCGTAATTCGAGCAGGTCGGCTCAAACCGGCAGTTCCGGCCAAAATAGGGCGAAAGCGTAAGTTTATATAATTGCACCAGCCAGATGAGTGGCCATGCCAGCAAACGGTTTAATGCACCGGGCCCATCCCCCGGCAGGCATCCCCGCGCAGGCGGGGATCCAGTTTGGTTATTGGATGGAAAATCAAGAGAAACTGGATCCCCGCCTGCGCGGGGATGCCTGATGGAGTGTGTCTCTGAATTCAGCCTTTCAAGCATTTTAAAACCCGCAAGGCTTTTTCCATATCGGCTTCCAGCTGCGCGTAATCACGCTGAATAATGGGCTCGCGCGCGACCAGCACGTAATCATTCACGGCGGCTAAACCAATAATCCATTTCTGGGCCAAAGACCGCAGGCGGCGCCGTGCGCGGTTACGCACCACCGCATTGCCCAGTTTCTTGGTGGCGGTCAGGCCATAACGCGCCGTCGCGCTTTCGCTCTTTGCCATCTGCACAATAAAAGCGGGCGCGACAAAGCGAATGCCACTGGCGGCCACGCGCAAAAAATCAGCGCGCACCAGAAGTCGGCCCGCGATCTTTTTCTGGGTTTTCTTGGAAGGTTTTTTGGTAGTTGCTTTTACAGCAGGCAGCAATTTACGCCGAGAGCTTGGCGCGGCCCTGCGCACGGCGGCGAGCAATCACGCGGCGGCCGGTTTTGGTGGCCATGCGGGCGCGAAAGCCATGGCGGCGCTTGCGGACTAAGCGGCTCGGCTGGAATGTGCGTTTCATGGGACCAAACTCCTAAACTTGTATTTCAAACAGGGCCGCTTTGTAACGGATCGGGCTTGGGCCCGTCAAGCATTTATCCCGCCATTTCAGGCGGTTCTTGCGGAATCAGCGGTTTTTGTCCATAAAGACCGCTTCTTTAATCGTTAACGCGGGGGTTCCCATGCTGGCAGGTCTCGTCAATTGGCTGATTATCGTGGTTTTAGCAGGCGTTGGCATTGCCGGCCTGTTTATCGCATCCGAAAACACCCATGACGCCGTTTTAATCGGCGGCATTGTTTCTGCCGTCAGTTTAGTTGCCATCGCCGTACTGGTGCGCCGCAACCTCGATAAAGAACCCGCCTAAGAAAGTATCTGATGACCAAGCTGTTTCGTACCCTTGATGATGTGAATGTGGAAGAAAAGCGCGTGCTGGTGCGCGGCGATTTGAATATCCCCTACCAGGATGGCAAAGCGGGCGATGTCACCCGCCTGCAGCGTTTGGCGCCTACCATCAAAGAGCTGGTCGCAAAGAAAGCCAAGGTCATCGTGCTCTCGCATTTCGGCCGGCCGAAAGCAAAAGGCGAAGTGGGCTTCACATTATTTCCCATCGCGCGCGAACTCGAAAAAGTTCTGCAACTGCCGGTCGCTTTCTGCACCGAGACCGTCGGCGATAAAGCCAAAGCGGCCGTCGCCGCACTGAAGCCCGGCGAGGTTTTGGTTTTAGAAAACACCCGCTTTGAAAAAGGCGAGGAAGCGAATGACGCCACCTTCGTCAAACAGCTGGCTGAACTTGGCGATATCTATGTGAACGATGCGTTCTCCGCCGCCCACCGCGCGCATGCCTCAACGGAAGGCCTCGCGCATATTCTCCCAGCTGTTGCCGGCCGCGATATGCAGAGCGAGCTTTCGGCAATCACGAAAGCCCTGATTGAACCCGCACGGCCTGTGATGGCCATTGCCGGCGGCTCCAAAATCTCCACCAAGCTGGATCTGCTCAAGAATTTAAGCGCGCGCATGGATTATATTGTGCTGGGCGGCGCGATGGCCAACACGTTCCTCGCGGCGGAAGGCAAGGCGGTGGGTAAATCGATGCACGAGGCCGACATGTTGGCTACCGCGCGCGATATCCGTGCAGCCGCCGCCAAAAACAACTGCACCTTTATCCTGCCCGTGGATGTCGTGGTGGCATCCGAATGCAAAGCGGGCGCCGCGGCGCAAACGGTGGATGCCGCTGAAATCCCCGCCGATAAAATGGCATTGGATGTCGGCCCGAAATCGGTTGCCGCCATCACCGAAAAACTCCGCACCTGCAAAACCATTGTCTGGAACGGCCCGATGGGCGTGTTCGAAGTCCCACCTTTTGATGCCGGCACCAAAGCCGTGGCGAAAGAAATCGCGAGCCTCACGCAAGCCGGCAAACTGCTGTCGGTGGCGGGCGGCGGCGATACGGTCAGCGCTGTGAATGCAGCCGGCATCGGCAAGCAGCTTTCGTACGTCTCCACCGCCGGCGGCGCCTTCCTCGAATGGCTGGAAGGCCGCGAGTTGCCGGGCGTGGAAGCGCTGCGAATTCAAAGCGACAAATCGCGCGTGAGTGCCTAAATCCCCCTCCCCTTGAGGGAGGCTTTGCCCAAAAGCCACTCTGTCATGCCGGCGAAGGCCGGCATCCACGAAAAGCTACAAGGCAAACGTTTTATTTAATGGCCTATCGTGGATCCCGGCCTTCGCCGGGATGACGTAGAATATTATTTCTTCCTTACGCCCGAGCCGCAATCTTGCCACGATGCGGAGGGCATGATCATATCCTCGCATCAATTATCAGGAGATTTTCATGGCGCTTAAGGGTAAGGCAGCAATCATCACCGGCTCCACCAGCGGCATCGGCCTTGGCATGGCCCAGGCGCTGGCCGCGGAAGGTTGCAACGTCATGATCAATGGTTTTGGCGATGCCGCCGCGATTGAAAAAGAACGCGCCGGCCTCGAAAAAAACTTCAGCATCAAGGCGGCCTATAGCGGCGCGGATATTTCCAAGCCCGATCAGGTCCAGGCCATGGTGGAAGAATGCGCCAAAATATTTGGCGGCGTTGATATTCTGGTCAACAACGCCGGCATTCAGTTTGTGGCGCCCATTGAAGATTTTCCGCTGGAGAAGTGGGATGCGGTGATTGCAACCAATTTATCTTCCGCCTTCTACGGCATTAAATACGCGCTGCCCAAAATGCGCGCGAAAAAATGGGGCCGCATCGTGAATACGGCGTCGGCCCACGGCCTGGTGGCCTCCGCCCAGAAAACCGGCTATGTGGCCGCCAAACACGGCATTGTGGGCATAACGAAGGTGATTGCATTAGAGACCGCCGGCAGCGGCATTACCTGTAATGCCATCTGCCCCGGCTGGGTGCTGACCCCGCTGGTGCAAAAGCAAATCGATGATATCGCGGCCAAGAAAAACATCAGCAAGCAGGACGCGTCGAACGAAATTTTAAAAGAAAAACAGCCCTCCATGCAGTTCGTGACCCCCGAACAGATCGGCGCGATGCTGGTATACTTATGCAGCGATGCCGCGGCGCAGATTACGGGGGCCAGCCTTTCCATCGATGGCGGCTGGACGGCGCAGTAACTCGCCATGACCATGGCAACCAAAAAAATCATCAACCTCGCGCTGCAGGGCGGTGGGGCGCATGGCGCCTTCACCTGGGGCGCGCTGGATGCGCTTTTGGAAGACGAGCGCATCGATTTTAAAACCATCAGCGGCACATCGGCGGGCGCCATGAATGCCGCCGTGATGGTCTCCGGCATGCTCGCCGGCGGCCCAGCAAAAGCGCGCGAATATCTCGCGACCTTCTGGCGGCGCGTGAGCCAGTCGGGGCGCTTTGGCGTCTTTACCGATCCTGCAATGGAAAAACTCTGGGCGCCACTCGCCGCGCAGTTCGGCAGCATGGCCTCCAGCGCCTCGTATATGGGCTTTGATTACTTAAGCCGCATGTTCTCGCCCTATCAGTTCAACCCGCTCGCCATCAATCCGCTCCGCGACATCCTTACCGACCTCGTGGATTTTGAAGCATTGAAGAAAAGCAAAAACTATCACCTGCACATCTCGGCGACCGACGTGATGGAAAGCCGCCTGCGCATCTTCACCGGCGATGAAATTACCGTGGATGCGCTGCTGGCTTCCGCGTGTCTCCCGCAGCTCTTTCAGGCCGTTGCGATCAACGGCCATTATTATTGGGATGGCGGCTATATGGGCAACCCCAGCCTGTACCCCTTAACCAACTGCACCGCCAGCCGCGATATTCTGGTCGTCCAGATCGATCCCATCGTGGCCAAAAAAGTCCCGCACAGCGCCGATGAAATCGCCGACCGCCTCAACGAGATCAGCTTCAACGCCTCGCTGCTCATCGAACTCAAAGGGCTTAATCTGGTAAACAAGCTCATCCAGCGCGGGCATCTCGACCAGGGCCGGGCCGGTTTACGGCAGTTTCATCTCCACATGGTGGGCGATGAAGACACCATGGGCAGCCTGACCCTCGAGAGCAAATTCAACCCCGAATGGGGCTTTCTATCGCGCCTGCGCGATGCCGGCCATACAGCCACCCGGAGATGGCTCGCCGCCAACTTCGAGAGCATCGGCATCAAAAGCACATTGGATGTGGATGCGTTGACGGCCTAAGCCGTTATTCGCACTTCGCTTCCGCGGGCAAAATCACGTCGTTGGGCGCCAGCGTACGCACCACGTTAAAAACATCCCAGCGGCTGGCGCGCGCCGCTACCGGTTTTGTCATGAGCAGATGCAAATGGTGCATCAGCACGCCGTCGGCGCGAATGCGGCTGGGGCCGAACAGGCGGGTATCTAAAGCTTCGCTCTTCATGCTGGTAAGCAGCTGGGCGGGCGGCTGCAGGCCGTTATCCTGAATGGTTTTCAGGTAATGCGTGACTTCGCTGTAGACGGCGGCATGAATACCCGTCGGCATGCTGCCCTGGTTGTGGCTGGCGAATTGTTCCGACCACGCGCGGGTGGCTTCATCCTGGTTCCAGTAGAAGGGCGCGATGCTGTAGAAGGTGGGAATAGCGGCCGGCAGGCGTTCCATATCGCTCAGGAAAATTGCGCTGAAGACAAACGGCGGCAGCGGCTTTTTAAATTCGGGCCAGCGTTTCATCAAAAACATCTGGTCGTGGCGGTCGAAGGCCATGAAAATCACATCGGTGGCATCGGGCCGCACCTGCGCCAGCACCGTTTCCATGCCCGTCAGGCGCCGCGGCAACTGCGCTTCGCCGATCACCTTGCCGCCAAAACTTTCAATCTGTTTCTTGGCGCTATTCGCCATGTTCTGGCTATAGGCGTCATCGCTGCTCACCACGAACCAGTTCTTTTTATTTTCCAAAAGCAGCGCGTGAATGATGTTTTTGTTCAGAACATCCTGCCCGTACAGCCACGACAGGCTGGTGGGCGCGCACATATTGTCTTTGGCCGGGCACGAGCTGAGCAGCACGCCCCGCGCGCGCATGATATCCTGCAAATGCGCGGCGATGCTGGAACTCGGCACATCCACAATCGCATTCACCTGCTGCTTGTCCAGCCAGTCGTCGCTGATGTGGCGCGCGAGATCTAGCCGGCTCTGATAATCGGCGGTGAGCAGAACGGCGGGCGGCATCTTGGGCTGCTTCGCATAAAAATCATCGACCGCCATCTGGGCGGCTTCCACCGACCCCTTGCCGGAAGCAAACGCCATGTTGCCCGACATATCGGTGAGCACGCCGATGCGGATCATTTTCATCGGCCCCGTGGGCGGCGCACCCGGCGGCGGCGCTTCCTGCGCAAAGGCCGGCAGGGCGCACAGGCAAAAAACAGCGGTGAGAAGGGGGCGGCACATCATCATGTCAGACTACAAACTAGCCGGCGACTGTGTCAAAAATCTGAACAGGCTAGGGGCTTGATATATATAGAGGTCATCCCCGCGAAGGCGGGGATCCACGATAGGCCATTAAACAAAGGCTTTTCCATGAGGCTTGTCGTGGATGCCCGCCTTTGCGGGCATGACAGCCCGGTTTTGAGGGAGTTCCAATTCGAAGGCTAAATGTTATATCTCTAGGCTGAAACCGTTAATTCACACCAAGGAACCCCGCCGATGCCCGCCTACCAATATGTATACGTCATGAAAGGCCTAACCAAGGCGTATCCGGGCGGCAAGAAGGTTTTAAGCGATATTCATCTCTCGTTCCTGCCGGGTGCCAAAATCGGCGTGCTGGGCGTGAACGGCGCGGGTAAATCCACCCTCATGCGCATCATGGCCGGCATGGATAAAGACTTCGTGGGCGAAGCCTGGGCGGCCGATGGCGTGCGCGTGGGCTATCTTTCGCAGGAACCCAAGCTGGATGAAACCCTCACCGTTCAGCAAAACATCGAACTGGGTCTGGGCGAAAGTCAGAAGCTGTTAAAAGAATTCGAAGCGATCAGCGAAAAGCTCGGCACCGTCGAAGACCCGGATGAAATGACGAAGCTGATCGAAGAACAGGCCGCGCTGCAGGAAAAAATTGAAGCCGCTAACGCGTGGGATATCGGCCGCACGGTCGAGATCGCCATGGATGCGCTGCGCTGCCCACCCGGCGATTCCCCGGTCACGAAACTATCTGGCGGTGAGCGCCGCCGCGTGGCGCTGTGCAAGTTATTGCTCGAAAAGCCCGATATGCTGCTGCTTGATGAACCCACCAACCATCTGGATGCCGATAGCGTCGCCTGGCTGCAGCGCTTTTTGGCCGATTACACCGGCACGGTGGTCATGGTCACCCACGACCGCTACTTCCTTGATGAAGTGACGGGCTGGATTCTGGAACTCGACCGCGGGCAGGGCATTCCCTATGAGGGCAACTACACCGCCTGGCTGGAACAAAAATCCAAACGCCTGCAGCAGGAAGAAAAAGAAGAATCCAACCGCCAGAAAGTTTTGGCCAAGGAACTTGAATGGGTGCGCCAGTCGCCCAAGGCGCGTCAGGCCAAAAGCAAGGCGCGTATCACGGCCTACGAAAATTTATTGGCCCAAAGCAAGGAAGAACTCTCCGGCACTGCGCAGATCATCATCCCCACGCCGCCGCGCCTTGGCCAGAATGTTATCGATGCGCAGCACATCGCTAAAGCTTTCGGCGACCGTCTGCTAATTGATGATCTATCTTTCCAGCTGCCGCCCGGCGGCATCGTGGGTGTGATCGGCCCGAACGGCGCCGGTAAAACCACGCTCTTCCGCATGATCACCGGTCAGGAAAAGCCCGATAAAGGCACTTTCAAAGTCAGCGACAGCGTCGTGCTGGGTTATGTCGATCAATCCCGCGATGCGCTCGACGATAAAAAAACCGTCTGGCAGGAAATCTCCGGCGGGCATGACGTGCTGGAACTTGGCAAAAAATCCATGCCCTCACGTGCTTATGTCGCGGCATTTAACTTCAAGAGCACCGACCAGCAGAAACTGGTCGGCGTGCTCTCGGGCGGTGAACGCAACCGCGTGCATCTCGCTAAAATGCTGAAATCCGGCGCCAACGTGCTTCTGCTCGATGAACCGACGAACGATCTGGATGTGGATACGCTGCGTGCATTGGAAGAAGCCCTGGACGAATTCGCCGGCTGCGCCGTGGTCATCAGCCACGACCGCTGGTTCCTCGACCGTATCGCAACGCATATTTTAGCGTTCGAAGGTGATAGCCACGTGGAATGGTTTGCCGGCAATTATCAGGAATACGAAGCCGACCGCCGCCGCCGCCTCGGCGCCGACGCCGACCAGCCGCACCGGATTAAATATAAGCCGCTGACGCGGTAAGACGTAACCCCTCAGGCATCCCCGCGCAGGCGGGGATCCACTGTGGTTATTAGATAGAAAACAAGGAAAACTGGATTCCCGCCTGCGCGGGAATGCCTGAGAGGATCAGCCCAAATCCTCGCTGGCTGACTTTGCACGCATAACGAGCTTGGTCGGCCGCTCGGCGTGAATAATATTGGTGGCTTCAACCAGCTTCTTGAATGTCGCGGGCGTGAGTTTAAAAGGCTGCATGCCCGGCGTCATCTGAATGAGCCAATGCTCGCTGTTAAATTCATTCGCGATGTGCGGCGTGGCGCCATAGGCTGCCTGCAACAGGGCGCAGGCTGGCCGGTGCAGATCAACATCGTATAAAACATATACGGCTTCTTCGTTATCCGCTTTTTCCATATTACACCTTCGCCTCAGGCAATGCGTTTATCCCAGGAACAACATCAGGCCGTGCCGGTTCTTCCAGATGGTAGGGATAAAGCTGAAATGCCGCGATGCCTTTGCGCTGCATTAAATACGCCACGGCGCAGATCGGCCCCAGCAGGCCTTCCTTCATGGCGGCCGCCTGCAAATGGGCGTAGTCCGGCAGAAAACCAATTTTAAGCGGCGAATATTTATCCTGTTTCTCCGGCCGGCTAATATTTTTACGTAAAAAAGCTACCGCGTTAATCGCCGTGGTTGCAACGTCCGGTGCTAAATACCTTTCAAGCCGCTGCTGGATCATGGCACGCGTCTTTTTGTCCAGCGCATAGAGTTTCATGTTCTGCTGCGCATTGTGCCACAAGTCATGCACGTCAAAGGCATCCGGCCCGCACCACGCCACGGCAGGTGTGTTGGGCTGGCCGGCCATGCCCTTGCACAGAATACTCAGCAGCATTTCTTCGCCCATATTGTCATCGGCGCTGGCCGGCACATTAAAACCTGCCGGGGCCGTGATGTAAGAAGAGATGTTGTCGGCAAAATAGGATTTACCGGGCGAGCTGTCGGAATTGGCTAATGTGACCAGCGTCGAGTTCATCGGCAGGTTGCGAATACCGCTATCCACGCCGTGATAAGCGCCGCAGCTGAGCATGAATACATTCACAGGGGCTCCGGCCGTGTGCCGGGCAATCGCTTTATAAATATCTTCCGCCCACACGCAGCCTTTCTTGTGGTCGTCACTATCGGGCTTGGATATCAGGACATAGTGCTTTTCATCTTCGATATTGCCGTGCGCGTCGAAAATAACCGTGCGCGCGCGTGGCGCCGCGCGGAATGCGGCGGCCAGGTCTTCCATCGTAAAGCCATGCGTCGGGCTGCCAATGGAAACGATTTGGTTGCCGCTGGCCTTGAGCGCAGCCACCGACTGGGAATGGTGCGCGCGCTCCCTATTCAGGTTTTTAAGGTGGCGCCGGCTGGTGGCGCCGCAGGCATAGATAATCTGATGTCGCATGGCAACCAGCCATAAAACCCCAAAATCCTTTCATCAAGCGGGCTAATAGGGCTTGGCAAATCGCATCTAAAACCCTCTATTATAGAAGCCCCTTAACCACGGTTAACACTATGTCTGATACATCCGAAGCCATTGCCCAACCCTTCCAGGCCGAAGTCTCGCGCCTGCTCGATATCGTCGTGCATGCGCTCTATAGCCAGAAAGAAATTTTTCTGCGGGAACTCATTTCCAACGCGGCGGATGCCTGCGACAAGCTGCGCTATCAGGCGCTCACCAACCCGGAACTGGCGCCGGCTAAATATGCCATTCATCTGGTTGTCGACGTTGAAAAGAACACGCTCACGATTGCCGATAACGGCATCGGCATGAACAAGTTTGATCTGGTCAATCTCCTCAGCACCATCGCGCGCTCCGGCACCAAGGCGTTCCTCGAACAGCTCAGCGATAACGAGAAAAAAGACGCCAGCCTGATCGGCCAGTTTGGCGTGGGTTTCTATTCCGCCTTCATGGCCGCCGATAAGGTGGAAGTCTTTACCCGTAAAGCGGGGGAAGCCGGCGCCTGCCATTGGTCCTCCGACGGCAAGGGTACGTTCACGATTACCGAGACGCGCAAAAACATTCCCGGCACCGATGTGGTGCTGCATATGAAGAAGGAAATGCACGAATTCCTGAATAAGGAAACCATCGAAAGTGTGGTCAAAACCTATTCCGACCACATCGCCGTGCCCATTTATTTTGGCGAAGATGAATCAACCCGCCTGAACCGCGCCGCCGCGTTGTGGACGCGCCCGAAATCTGAAATCACGGCAGACGAATACAAAGAGTTCTACCACCACGCCGCGCACGCCTTTGATGAACCGGCACTCACGCTGCACTGGCGCGCGGAAGGCAAGCTGGAATATACCGGCCTGTTGTTCGTGCCCACCGTAAAACCGTTCGACCTGTTCGACCCCCGCCGCCAGCATCGCGTGAAGCTGTATGTGCGCCGTGTGTTCATTACCGATAACGCCGAAGGCCTGCTGCCGCCTTACCTGCGCTTCATGAAAGGCATTATTGATAGCGAAGACCTGCCGCTCAATGTCAGCCGCGAAATGCTGCAGCACAACCCCGTGCTGGCGCTGATGAAAAAAGGCATCACCAGCAAGGTGCTGCAGGAATTCGCCAGGCTGTCGGAAGACCCGGAGAAATATAAAGCCTTCTGGGGCAATTACGGCGCCATTATCAAGGAAGGCCTCTACGATGATTTCGATTTCCGCGAGCAATTGCTGAAACTCTTCCGCGCCCGCACCAGCAAAGGCGACATGGTCTCGCTGGATGAATACGTATCGCGCATGCAGCCCAATCAGGATGCCATCTATTACATCACCGGCGACAAAGCCGCGCTGGAACGCAGCCCGCAGCTGGAAGGCTTCACCGCCCGCGAAATTGAAGTCTTGCTCCTCGATGACGCCATCGATGATTTCTGGCTGCAAAGCATCACCGAATATAACGGCAAGGCTTTCAAGTCCGTTACGCGTGGCACGAATGATTTAGATAAAATCAAAAAGGTGGAAACGCCGGCGGAAAGCAAACCGGTTGCAGAAATCGAAAAGCTCATCGCATCGCTAAAAGAAATCTACGGCGACGCGATTAGTGATGTGCGCGCCTCCACGCGCCTCACCGAAAGCCCGGTGTGCATCGTGGCGGGGGAGGGGGATGTGGATATTCATCTCGAAAAGCTCCTGCGCCAGAACAAGGCCTTCAACTTCACGCCCAAACGCATTCTGGAAATCAACCCTACCCACAGCCTGATCGCCAAGATGGCGGGGCTCGCCAATACGGGCGGCGGCGACAACCTCAAAGACCTCGCATTCCTGCTGCTTGATCAGGCGCGGCTATTAGAGGGCGAGAATTTGAGCGATCCGCAGGCCTTCTCCCAACGTTTGACTCGACTCGCCGAAAAGGCTGTTGCATAACAATTTAATGTCCCATGCAACCGCCCCCGCCTGGCTCACCACGGTGATGCAGGCCGGTTATATCCCCTACATCGCCACCAGCCGGCGCCTCGCGCCGGCGCTGAACCTGCAGCCCTTTGGCGTGACCCCGCAGGTTTTTTATATGGAAGAGCCGGCGCATACGCCGTTCATGGAAGCCTATCTGCTCTCCAACTCGCTGGGCTTCAAATCGCCCGACCTGAAAATGCCCAACTGGGTGCTAATCGACTGCGTGCTGATGCAAACCGCTGTGGTCGGCTTCATGAAGCCCGTGAAAGATATTCCCGCCGGTTTCCTCGATTACTACCGCAAAGATAAATGCGTCGAATTCGATAAACTCACGCACATTCCCATCAGCGGCCAGATTTCATCCATCGCAGCGGGTGGCAACAGTTATGTGGGCATTTCGCTGTTCAGCGTCGCGCGTGATACGGGCGATGAACGGGCGCTCGGCCTTTATACCAAAGCGATGTCGCTGGAAGTCTACCGGGCGCGCGCGACCGGCACTTATTGCGGCATTTCGCAATATAACAATCCGGCCATTCGTCTGCACGGCCGCTTCACATCCCGCATGGAAATTTATCAGCCCATCGTCGAGCTGCATCCCAAAAAGGATATGACGCTGATCTATACCATGCACCTCGATTACGACCCGCATCGCCTCGATGAAAAGCCCGCCGATAAAACGCCGACCTTCTGGATGAAAGCGAACGACCGCGCCGCCAAGGAACGGATGATTGAGGGTAAAAAGCGTGGGTTAACGTACTTTATCGCCCCGCCTTTCCAGAAAGGCACCGGCGATGATATGATGCTGCCCATTATTGAAGAGGATAAAAAATGACCAAGGCGGTGATCGCATTTTCCGGCGGTCTTGATACTTCATTTCTGGTGCCCTATTGCCGCGAAGCCTATGGCATTACCGAGGTCGTGACCTGCACCGTAAACACCGGCGGCTTTGACGATGCCGAAAAAACCCGCATCGCCGCCCGCGCCAAGGAAGTCGGTTCCGATAAACACGTCTATTTAGAAGCCGCGCAGGATTACTACGATTCAATCATTAAATTCCTGATTTACGGCAATGTCAGCCGCGATGGGTACCCGCTCTGCGTGAGCTCCGAGCGCTCCGTGATTGCTGAAAAAGCACTCCAGGTCTGCCGTGAAGTGGGCGCGGATTTTTTTGTGCACGGTTCCACCGGCGCGGGTAACGACCAATACCGTTTTGATGTTGCAGCCCAGGTAATCGGCGGCGGCGAGATTGCCTACAAGGCGCCCGTGCGCGAATTCGGCATCAGCCGCCAGTTCTCCACCGATTATCTCAAGAAGCGCGGCGTCCAAGTCACTGAAAAAACCACGTCTTATTCCTACAACCCCGGCCTGTGGGGCGTCTCCATTGGCGGCAAGGAAACCCTGACGGCGGATGGCCTGATCCCCGATGAAGCGTGGTACGCCAAGCCCGATGCCAACGCCACACCCACCACGCTCAAACTCCGTTTTGAAAAAGGCGAAGTCGCGGAGCTGGATGAAGGCGGCAAAAAGACAACCGGCGCAGTAAATATCATCCGCCGCATCACCGAAATCGGCAACGCCTTCGGCATCGGCCGCCACTATCATGTGGGCACTTCGGTGCCGGGTAAAAAGGGCCGTCTCGCCTATGAATCGGCGGCTGCCGATATCATTTACGAAGCCCACCGCACGCTGGAAAAACTGGTGCTCACCCAGTTCCAGATCAGCGGCAAGAAGCCGATGGCAGAAATGTTCGGCCAGCTGGTGCATGAAGCCAAAATGTTCGATCCGTATCTCACCGACATCAAAGCGTTCCTCACCTCAACGCAGCGCCGGGTGACGGGCACCGCCACCATTCAACTGGTGCCGGGCGCCATCAAAGCCGTCACCGCCACCAGCAAATACGATTTATTGGGCGTAAAGGGCAGCACCTACGGCGAAGTCTCCAGCGCGTATACAGGCGCCGATGCCGCCGGCAGCGCCCTGCTGCACGGCTACGAACAGCGCATCTATCATTCGCTGGATGACTGAGATGGAATTGGCAAACGTTCAGGCGGATGCGGTTGAGCTTTTAAAGCAACTGGTCCGCACCCCCTCCATCTCCGGCAATGAAGACGCCGCCGCGCGCCTGCTGGTGGAAGCGCTCAAAGCCTATGGCTTTCCCAAAGTCACACGTAATTTGAATAACGTGATCATCGACTGCCAGGGCACCGAAAAAGGCCCCACGCTGCTGCTGTGCTCGCACATCGATACCGTGGCCGTCGCCCCCGGCTGGACGCGCGACCCATTCGGTGCCGCGGTGGAAGGCGATAAAATCTATGGTTTAGGCGCCAATGATGCCGCTGCTTCCGTGGTGAGCATGATCGCCGCCGCGCGGCTCGTGATGCCGCTGCAAAAAGGCCGCCTCATCGTGTGCCTCGCCGCAGAAGAAGAATCCGGCGGCAACGGCTTTGTGAAAATCGAAAGTGAACTCGCGCGTTATGACGCCGCCATCTTCGGCGAGCCTACCAATATGGGCGTTGCCACATCCATGCGCGGCGCCATGCGCGTTGTTGTGTGCAGCCACGGCAAAGCCGCGCATGCGTCCCGCCCGTGGGAAGGCAAAAACGCGGCCGACCAGTTTGTGAAAGACATGCAGGCGCTGCGCGCCATTGATCTCAAGGATAATTCCACATGGGGCGGCGCCACCATGGAACCCACGGTGATCAAGGGCGGCGAAAGCCCCAACCAGCTGCCGGGCCTCATCGAGACCACCCTCGATATCCGCACCACGCCTGACAAAAACAACGAATGGGTGCTGGGCCAGTTGAAGCAAAGCGGCCTTGATTACAAAGTGCTGGTCGACCGCCGCAAGCCCATGAAGAACGATGCGGATGCGCCCCTCATGCGCACCATTAAAAGCTTTTCCAAGCAGCCGGATTATACGTTCAATGGCACCTGCGACATGGCGTTCTCCACCGCCCCCGCCGTCGTCATGGGCCCGGGCAAGTCGGAGCGCAGCCATGTGGCCGATGAATATATTGCCGCGCAAGAAATCCACGCTGCCATCCCGGTCTATGCCGATATCATCCGCGGCTTTTTGAACGGTTAATATGCACGCCATGCCGGCGAAGGCCGGCATCCACGAATGCCATTAAACAAAGCTTTCGTCCTGTAGCCTGCCGTGGATCCCGGCCTTCGCCGGGATGACGAATTGGCTTTTTTGAACAACTGGCACAGCGCCAAAATTGCCCCTTGTCAGCGCGGCGAGTGCATGGAAATATTTTTCCATCATTATTTTAAAGGAGCATATAGCCATGCATGAACAACCCGCATTTCCATCCGACGCCGAACTCAACTCCATCCGCGAAGATTTTAAAATTGTCACCGGCGAAATTGTCGATCCAAACCATTCTCTGCGTCAGGCTTTCATGCGCCTGCGTAAATATGCGCCGAACGATGTAGCGGGCGTGCTGCTGGAACGCGGCGAAGTGAACGTGCAGGCCATCCAGCATCAGCTGGAAAATTTTTCCTCCTTTGATGATTTTGATGAGCAGATTGAGGCGCTCCGCGCTCTGTTCAAGCCACAACCGGCAGCCCCTGCAGTTCTACAAAGCTAATCTTTTCAATAGCTTCCAACGCCCGCATTAGTTTCAAGGCGGCGTGCTAGAAAGGATGCGTTGATATCGGAGATATCCATGCACGTTCTTTGGCACGCCGCCGTTCGTTTTATCACGCGTCAAAAACCCGCCGCGCGCAAAGCAGTGCCCGCGGAAAAACCCGCCGATCAAACGCATCTCACGGCCACTTTATGGCAGCGCTGCGATATCGATAGCGAAGACGTCGCGCATTTCACCGGCCTTGCCTATACCGCCGATTTTATCGGCGACCAGTACGTGGTGACCGCCACGCGTTCCCATGACGGCACAAAAACCTCGGAAGTCGTCGCACAAGGCCTTCGCTATGCCGATGCCATTTTGCATCTCATCGCGCGCGATCAGGTTGAAACCCGTGCCGTCAATGCGCAGGGCCAGAAAAAATGGCATCACGCCAAGCCGGTGGCCGGCGACGGCAACGTATATGCTTTAGCCAAGCAGGTATTCCCCGGCGAACATTTACCGCCACAGCCGGGTTTTGATCCGCCAACAAAACCCGTGCGCCGTCATTTCTTCGGTCGGCGTTCGGCACGCACTACGGCGCTTGCCAGATAATATAAAGCGCCGCAGAACTATATTATTTCCAATTAATTTTTCGCTTGCGCCGCTTTCAGCGTGTTCTGCAGCAGGCACGCAATCGTCATCGGCCCCACGCCGCCCGGCACGGGCGTGATGTAACCGGCCACTTGCTTGGCCGCCTCAAAATCCACATCGCCGACCAGTTTGGTTTTACCGTCTGCATTGATGCGGTTGATGCCCACATCAATCACCGCGGCGCCCGGCTTCACCATATCGCCTTTGATCAGGTTGGGCTTGCCCACCGCAACCACCAGAATATCAGCCGCCCGCGTCACCGCGCCCAAATCAACCGTGTGCTGATGCGTGATCGTCACGGTGCAGTCGGCTTTGAGCAGCAGTGCGGCGACGGGCTTGCCCACAATGTTCGAGCGCCCCACTACCACGGCGTTTTTGCCGCGAAGACTACCCAATGTTTTTTCCAGCAAAATCATGCAGCCCATCGGCGTGCAGGGCACCAGCGCATCGCGGCCCACGGCCAGGCGGCCGGCGTTCACCGGGTGAAAGCCATCCACGTCTTTATCGGGGCTGATGCGCTCCAGCAGCGGTTCCGCGTTTAAACCCTGGGGCAGGGGCAGCTGCAAAAGAATGCCATGCACGGCGTGATCGGCATTCAGCTTATCAATCAGCGCTTCCAGTTCCGCCTGTTTGGTGGTTGCTGGCAGATAATGCGGGAATGAATTCATCCCCGCTTCCTGCACCGCTTTTTCCTTGTTCCGCACATAAACTTCGGAAGCGGGATCGGCGCCCACCAGAATGACCGCTAATCCCGGCTTGGTTTTTAATGTGGCGACCTGTTTGGCAACTTCCGCGCGGGTCGCGGCGGCGATGGCCTTGCCATCAATCAACTGCGCCGTCATGACACGCTCGCGGCAACATGGGCACCCAGCGGCCCGTATTCACGCAGCAGCATGCGGATCAAAACAATGAGCAGGTAGAGCACCAGAAACGACCAGTCAAAATTTCCCATGGGTGGGACAACGCGGCGGATGGGTTTCAGCATCGGCTCGAACAGGCCCACCATGTTGCTCCAGATGGCGCCGGCAATCCGGCCATAGGGGCTGATAAGGTTAAAGGCGATCAGCAGGCTGAAGATACCGTAAATCACCATCATGAACTCGAGAAAACCGAGAAACATGTCGATGACGTAGAAAATGGAATACATGGCGAAAGGGCCCTGCGTGTGAATGGAAAGCTGAAAATAAACGCAAGCCCCCCTTAACGCAAGCGGCGTGCTTGACAAAGGTGGGTCGGATCGCCAATAAATGCGGGCATTAAAGTGGTTTAAGGGCCTGTAGCTCAGCTGGGAGAGCGCCTCGTTCGCAATGAGGAGGTCGTCAGTTCGATCCTGATCAGGTCCACCAACCTTATATTTTTAAGTCATAGCGCATTGCGGATTTTTAAATGACCAATACATTTGAAGCCCTGCTTGCGCGGGACGATGTAAAAAGCCGGCAGTATTTATTTATCGGCAACGGCCACAGCGATGTGCCGGTGGTGCGCTGGCAACATTCCCTGGATTATTTTCGCGTGCTGGCGGAAGCCGGTTATCGTTATGCCGTGGTCGAAGCGCCGACCGATGTGCTGCCCGCCTTCACCCGCCACGCCAGTGAAAACACCGATGAAAGCCGCGCCGCGCTTATGGCGGGGCTCAACGCAACCGATTATCTGCGCCATTACATCACCGCCGATGAACGGGAAGAAATCGTCGGCCATTTTGTGAATGCCGTGCCGGCTGCGGCGGCGCTGGGCATTACGATTTTTCCTGTCGATACGCGCGATAATTATGTGGTGAGTGAAGAACACCGCGCCGAAGTACAAAAAATGGCCCGCGCGCTCCGCCCGCGTTTGCAGCCGTCGTATGATGTGCTTGATGCGCTGCAGGCGGCGTACGCGGAAATATGCGGCGCGTCCATCAGCTACCAAATGATTTCAAAGCTGGCACGGGCCGAAGCCGAGGTGGCGCATGCCGGCAGGCCCGACGCGCATATCGCCAAACAAATCAAAATTCTCACCAAGGGCAACCGCACGGCGATTACGTTTGGCTCCGCCCACGGGCCGGAACTGGCTGAAGCGCTGGGGGCGAAGCGCTTTTTTGAAATGATGGCGCTGAGCAGTGCCGCGCCGATCAATGCCCGCGCGCGCGAGGCCGGCTTTTTCCGCCAGCAGCTGCCCGTGCTCTATGTGCTGGACGCCGCGGAAATCGTCGAATCAAAAAAAGGCCGCGCGCTGGCAACTTCCGAGATGCACCAGCGTTTCCGCCGCGCGTGGGATCGCATCCAGGGCCCGATGCCGAAAGTGCCGCAGCCGCGCCTGCTGCCGCTGCGCGATAAAAATTTTGCGATCGTGCCGGAATAACGCTGGACAAATAACACCGGCTTGATTATTTAAAACACATCATTGGGGAGTAGCCGCCCGTTTAGCGGGGCTCCGCGTCAACATACTTGAGACTACGGTTTCATGGCGCGGGCGACCTAGGTTTGGCGAGACCTTTGATCACAGATTTGGCCTTTTTCCGGATAAGGCCGTTGAAGTGATCATTGGCCTCCTGTTCCGGCGAAAGACTTCCAGTGACCAGCGAATTTTTGCTCTCGACCGGCCTCGTGGCCCTCGCCGAAATTGGCGACAAAACCCAGATTCTATCGCTCTGCCTGATCAGCCGCTTTCCGAAGCCGGCCTATGTCATTCTCGGCATCTTTGCTGCAACGCTTTTAAATCACGCGCTGGCCGCCGAGGTGGGGCATATTTTCGGCGGGCTGCTCACACCGCAGGTGATGGACTGGATCATGGCGGCCTCGTATACCGGCATGGCGATCTGGTCGCTGATCCCCGACAAGGCAGAAGAATGCACGCCCACAAAAGCCAACTGGGGCGTGGTGGCGAGTGTGTTTCTCACCTTCTTCATGGCGGAGATGGGCGATAAAACGCAGCTGGCGACTGTCGCGCTGGCGGCCAAGGCGCAGTCGGTGGTGGCGGTGATGCTTGGCACCACCACGGGCATGATGCTGGCGAACGTGCCGGTGATCTTGTTCGGCGCGCGTTTGATCAAGAAAATTCCCATGCGGCCGGTGCGGCTTGCGTCCAGTTTTCTGTTCGTGATTTTAGCGGCGAGCGCGTTGTGGTCGGCCATTCAGTAGCTAAAAAAGTGAGCTAAAAATTTTTGCTTGGGAATCAGCGCGTTAGAAAAATGTTCCACGTGGAACACACGCGTGGGTTGAATCCGGATTTTCGATTCAACCCCAGGTTGAAACTTTTTTATAAAAACGGGAAAAGTTGACGCCGCAGCCACGGGTTGGCAGCAAAATTTGTTTTGAACAATTTCATTTTGTTACGGTGCGACGGGCGTAAAAACGCGTTGTACTTTTTGGTGAAAACGAAATGGGATCCCGCATCAAGTGCGGGATGACTAATAAAAAGTATGCCCCGTTGAAAAACGGGGCCCATTTATCCGCATATTGATTGCTGATCGATGGGCCCCGTTTTTCAACGGGGCATACGTATTTAAATAATCGCCTTCACCGCCGCGCCAATTCCCTTTAACGGCACTTCTTTCTGCTCACCCGTTTTCAGGTTCTTGAGCTGGGCGACGCCACGCGCGTGTTCGTCGCCGCCGATGACCACGACATAAGGAATGCCGGCGCGGTCGGCGTATTTGATCTGGTTGCCGAGTTTGTTGGCGTCCAGATACATGGCGGTGGAAATGCCAGCGGCACGGAGGTCGGTGGCGGCTTTCAGGTACGTGCTGGCGAGGTTTTCATCCATGCGGGTGACCAGTATGTGCGTGCTGCTGGAAGCGCCGGCGACTAAACCGGCGTGGCGCATCTGGTCGAACAGGCGAGTGAGGCCGATGGAAATACCAACGCCCGGCAGTTTTGATTTGGTGTAGTGGCTGGCCAAATTATCGTAGCGGCCGCCGGAGCAGATGCTGCCAAAGCCGGGGTGGTCGTTGAGGAAGGTTTCGTACACCGTGCCGGTATAGTAATCGAGCCCGCGAGTGATAGTGGGATTGAAAAGAATGCAATCGCTTACATTCATATCAACAGCCATGTTTAACAGAAGATCTATTTCTGCTAACCCAGCCATCGCTTCATCGGAGTGCTTACATAAAGGCTTGATATGCTCCGAAGCATTCCTGCTTCCGATAAAGCAATTGATGTGTTGATCTCCCGATTCATATTCGGACAAACGTTTGAGATTAAGCACAAGATTTAAAACATCACCAGTGCAGCCCATTTTTTCAAGATTATGTATAACTTCGTCCCAACCAATCTTGGCAGCTTTATCGATTTCTCGAAGTACCAATGTTTGCGCGTCTTTATCGGTCATACCGCTGCTATCTAAGCAGCCCTTCAAAATCTTACGGTTTGAAACATTGATAGTAAATTTCCCGATTTTCAGTTCGCGGAAAATATCGGCGATGATAGCGGGGATTTCGGCATCGTGGCTGGGCGATAAGTTGTCTTTGCCGATGATATCTATATCGCATTGATAGAATTCGCGGAAACGGCCTTTCTGCGCGCGCTCGCCCCGGTAGACGCGCTGGATTTGAAAACGGCGGAAGGGAAAGGCGAGTTCATGTTCGTGCTGCGCCACATAGCGGGCGAGGGGCACGGTGAGATCGAAACGTAAAGCGAGGTCGGGCTTGTTGCCCTGTTCCAGACTGCCGGTGGATTGGACGAAGTACACCTGCTTTTCGGTCTCACCGCCGCTTTTGGTGAGCAGCACATTCACTTCTTCGAACACCGGGGTTTCGATTTGCACGAAGCCGTAGCGCGTATATTTATCGCGGATGGTATCCAGCATGCGCTGGAACACGGCTTGCTCGGGCGGCAGCAGTTCCATGGTGCCGGCGGGGGTTTTGGGCGTGACGATTGAGGAAGCCATGTGAGTGAGACATATATAATAGAGATGAAAACAATGATTTTTTACTTTTAGCGGTTTCCGGTGTAAATATCCAGCGATTGGAATTCACCTAATCTTGGAAAGGCTTTTGACCCAAGCCGTCATGCCCGCGAAGGCGGGCATCCACGGCAGGCTACCAGACCAAGGCTTTGTTTAATGGCCTATCGTGGATCCCCGCCTTCGCGGGGATGACGTGAAAAGAACATGTCCGTGAACTTTAAGAGAAGGTTTATAAGAACAAGCAGATGGCCGAGTTAAACAAAATTACCCTGCGCCGCCCGGATGACTGGCATGTGCATTTGCGCGATGGCGCCATGCTGAAAGCCGTGGTGCCCTATACCGCGCGCACGTTTGCCCGCGCGATTGTGATGCCGAATTTGACGCCGCCCATCACCACCTGGGCCATGGCGCGGGATTACCGGGACCGGATACGGGAAGCCGTGCCCGCCGGCATGAATTTTACGCCGTTGATGACGCTGTATTTAACCGATCATACGGATGTGAAGGATTTGCAGGAAGGCCACAAGGGCGGCTTTTACACGGCGGCCAAACTGTACCCCGCACATGCCACTACCAGTTCGGCGCATGGCGTGACGGCGATTAAAAATATTTATCCAGCATTAGAGGCGATGCAGAAAATCGGCATGCCGCTTTTGGTGCATGGCGAAGCGACGGATCCTTCGATCGATATTTTTGACCGTGAGAAGGTGTTTCTGGAAAATACGCTGCCGGGGATTTTGAAGGACTTCCCGAGCCTGCGTGTGGTGCTGGAACATATCACTACCAGTGATGCAGTAGAGTTTGTGAAGCGCGTTAGCCAGAAGCATTCGCTGGGGGCGACGATCACGGCGCATCATCTGCATATCAACCGCACCGCCGTGTTTAAAGGCGGCATTCGCCCGCATTTTTATTGTTTGCCGATTGCGAAGCGCGAGGAACACCGGCTGGCGGTGGTGAAAGCCGCGACGTCCGGGTTGCCATGCTTTTTCTTGGGCACCGATTCCGCGCCGCACGCGGCCAGCGCCAAGGAAAGCGGCTGTGGCTGCGCCGGCATTTTCACGGCGCCGAATGCGCTGGAACTTTATGCCGAAATTTTCGCGCGCGAGAATGCGCTGGACAAGCTGGAAGCCTTCGCCAGCCTGAACGGCGCGCGTTTTTACGGGCTGGCGCCGAACACGGAAACCGTTACGCTGGTGAGTGAATCTGCGGCCCCGATTGCGCCTGTAAAACTGGACGCGGGCGATAAAATTATTCCTTTCGAAGCGGAGATGAAGCCGCGCTGGTCAGTTGTACGCGGCTAAACCCGTATATAAATGGTAAACACATGTTTACCGTTAAATAACGCAATGTTAAGCGCGGCAAAGTAAACTGGCGGCCTGTTCAATTTTTTCGTTCAGGCCCTCCCGCCATGACTCTGTCGATTTTAAAAGACCTGCGCATCAGCGATTTATATCTGCGTCTGGATGGCAAGGCGAGCGATGCGATTTACCAGCACCAGAAGCGCGGCAAGGTGCGCGTGGTGGGCCATGTGCCCCAGCAGTTCTGGCCGGATGTTGAAAAGATCATGGAATATGTGCGGGCTAATTTAGCCAATCTCGACAACATGGTCGAGATTGACGGCATGCGCATGCGCATGGCGCGCAAAGAATTGGTAGACGGGCATGAATGGATTTGCCTGCGTATCATCAAGACGTTTATTCCGCCGCTCGATAAGCTGGGCATTGCGCCGGGCTATGTGAAGGCGCTGCGCGAGCTTGGCACGCGCGACGGGCTGGTGCTGCTCACGGGCGCGACGGGTAACGGTAAAACCACCACGGCCTCGTCACTGCTCATCGATTATCTGAAAACGCATGGCGGCGTGGCGGTCACGATTGAAGACCCGGTGGAATACATGCTGAACGGCCAGCATGGCGAAAAAGGTTTCTGCTTCCAGACGGAAGTGCACACCGACGATGAATGGGCCGTGCAGATCAAAAGTTCGCTGCGCTGGGCGCCGCATTATATATTTGTGGGTGAAATCCGCACGCCGGCGGCGGCCGAACAGCTTTTGCGCGCTGCAACCACGGGCCATCTGGTGTTCACCACCGTGCACGCCGGTTCGCCTGAAGAAGCGTTGATGGGCCTGATGCACATGGCCGAACAAGCCATGGGCGGCGGCGCCAACCATATTTTAGCCGCCGGTATCACGGCCGTTGTGCATCAGACCATGTCGGAACAGGGGCCCAATGTGCGCATGGCGGTCTCGGAACACGGCAACATGGGCGACCCGATGCGCGCGCTGATCCGCGAAAACCGGGTCGGCATGCTGACCACTTACATTGACAAGATGGCGGCGCGGGTGGGCAAGATGACGCCGCATATCGCCGAAAATCCGTTCACGGAAAAGAAAGAAAAAGTGGGAGCGAAAAAATAATGGCCAAGCTTCGCGATTTTCCCTTCATGGATCTTTATGTGCGCATCGACGGCGGCAAGGTGAACCCGCGCTACCGCACGCCGCAACGCGACAAGCACAACCAGTGGACGCAGGTGCTGCCACCCGAATACCACGCGGAAGCCGAGGCGATCGCGACCAAGATCAAGCAGGAGCTGGATCACGCGGATGCCTCGTTCACCTATGACAGCATGCGCTTCCGTCTCGCCTATCAGCGTCTGGCGAATGATGAAACCTGGGCCGTGTTACGTAAGATCAACGCGGTGGTGCCCAAATTGCAGGATTTGGGCTATTCGCCGCATATCGCGCGGTATTTGCTGAATTTAGGCCGCCGCGACGGGTTGATTTTGTTCTCGGGCCCCACGGGTCACGGCAAAACCACGACGTGTTTTTCGCTGCTGCAGGAATATCTGCAGAATTACGGCGGCGTCGGCATGACGGTGGAAGACCCGGTGGAATATCTGCTGGAAGGCCCGGTGGGCGAGAACGGCTATTCGTACCAGATCCAGGTTGCCAACAGTGAAGACTGGGGCACCCCCTTGAAGCGCACCTTGCGCTGGACGCCGCGCTTTCTGCTGGTGGGCGAAATCCGCTCCCCCGCGGCAGCGGAACAGGTGCTCCGTGCTGCGACCACCGGCCACCTGGTTTTGACCACCATTCACGCAGGCTCCATTGAAGATAGTTTGATGGGCTTGCTGCAGCTGGCTTCCCAGTCGCTCGGCCCCGGCGCGCGTAACGTTTTGGCGCAAGGCCTTACGGCGGCGATCAATCAGCAGTTGCAGGAAACCGGGCCGTTTATTCGCTATCTGTTTACGGAAGAAAATAAC
This sequence comes from Pseudomonadota bacterium, assembly GCA_048498415.1. Lineage (GTDB taxonomy): Bacteria > Pseudomonadota > Alphaproteobacteria > UBA9219 > RGZA01 > JBEHYA01. The sequence goes on along the minus strand of JBEHYA010000012.1, from coordinate 2,058 downwards.
AACGGCGACCCCATCCGCTCGCTGATCCGCGAAGACCGGATTGGCATGATCAACACCTATATCGAACGCCAGATCAGCCGCATGAACCAGCTGGGGGCAATCCCCGCCACGCAGGGCTTTGTGCCGCCGAAGAAGTAAAAACGCCGCAAATCGCCTATTAAAAGGGCCTTGGGCGAAATGCCGAGGCCCTTTTCTTTTATGGTGTGATGCCTTAATTTGCTGGCCATGAACAAAACATCCATGACTGCAGAAGCCCGCGAAACCGCGCGCATTCTTTTTGAAATCGGCGCCGTGCATTTCAATGCCGAGAAGCCGTTCACGTTTACCTCGGGCTGGGCAAGCCCGGTCTATATCGATTGCCGCAAGATCATCGCGTTCCCCCGCGCGCGCCGCGCCCTGATGCGCATGGCGGCCGATATTCTGGATCGCAACGCGGGCTACGAGCAGTTTGATGTGGTAGCTGGCGGCGAGACGGCGGGCATTCCGTTTGGCGCATGGCTTTCCGATGTGATGGATAAGCCGATGGTCTATGTGCGCAAGCAACCGAAGGGTTTCGGCCGCATGGCGCAGATTGAAGGCGATTTAAAGGAAGGCAGCCGCGTGCTGCTGGTGGAAGATTTGGCTTCCGACGGTAAAAGCAAGTTAAAGTTTGCCGAAGTGCTGCGCAAGGCCGGCGCGACCGTGGCGCATACGTTCGTGATTTTCCACTACGGCATCTTCCCGCAAAGCGTGAGCAGCCTGAAGGAGCATGGCCTGCAATTGCATGCCTTATGCACCTGGTGGGATATGCTGGCACTTGCTAAAGAACAGAACCGCTTTGATGCGAAAACACTGAGCGAAGTCGAATCTTTCCTCAACGATCCCATCAGCTGGTCAGGTAAACACGGCGGCGCAACGGGAACCGAAGGCTGAATCTAATTCCTCTCCCCTTGAGGGAGAGGTTAGGTGAGGGGTCGGGAATGCTGGGGAAGTAGTCAGTCGGCGGAGACAGAACCCCTCACCAGCAAGAACTAAGGCTTGCCAAGCGGCAAACCTAAGTTCTTGCAACCTCTCCCTCAAGGGGAGAGGGGATTTTAGAGAATTCTCTCAATTAAAAATCAAATAACTTATTGGCCTAATGCAAAAGCCGTCACGCGTTTAATCACGTCGCCCCGCACCGCATCGACTTCCTGCAACAATTCATGCCGCGCATGCGGATAGTAATGCGCCGTGGCCTGCGGAATGCTTTTTAGCAAGCGTTTGGTGCCGCCGGTCGCGACCACAAAATCATCTTCCGGCGCCAGCACCATGTAGCGGCCAGCGGGGCGGCGGGCGATGAGCGCTTGCTCCATCGTATACGTGCTTTGCATGGCGGCATGCGCCCAGCCCACGGTGACCCAGCCCGGCACCACATCGTGGTTCTTGCGCATATAGTCGCGGTTATCGCGAAAGCGCTTTTCATCGTAGGTCAGGTTATTGGGCATCCAGTGGCCGTGGATCAAGGTGGTGGGCACCCAGCCCATATGCCAGCGGTGCAGGGTTTCGCCTAATTTGCGCGCAGCATCCAGCGAGCCGCCATGCAGGTTGATATCGTGCATGGGGCTTAAAAGCGCCACGCCTGTGATGCGGGGATCATCCTGATGTTTTTCGGTGTACCAGCGCAGCGCCAGATGGCCGCCCATGGAATGGCCCACCAGCGTGATGGGCAGCGCGGCGTCTTTCATCTGCTGCTGATAGAATTTTTCGAGATCGTCGATCAACACGGCGAAGTCGGGCACGTAGGAGAGAATACGCGGCCACATAAACCGGTCGGAACGGCCCTGGCTGCGCCATTCGGGCATGATCACGTCAAAGCCGGCGGCGCGCCAGGCTTCCATCACTTCCAGATATTTCTCGATATATTCACCGTAGCCCTGCAGCACCAGAAGCGTGCCTTTGGGATTAGGTGCGCTGAGCTTCAGCCAGCGAAAGCGGCCGGGGGTGGAGGCTTCGAAGGATTGGATGTCGTAGGTCATTTAAAAACTATAGCTCTCTCAGGCATTCCCGCGAAAGCGGGAATCCAGTTTTCTATCCAATAAC
>JBEHYA010000011.1:0-34430 GCA_048498415.1 Pseudomonadota bacterium | reverse complement strand
GCGCAGATTTCCCGTGCGCAACGGAGTTTCCCAGACTTCCGGCAGCCCGACTACTTCCGCCGACATCCTTCGCGTCGGCACCGTCTGGATCCCGACCGCCGCCGCCATCGTGGCGATAGCAGCGTAAGCGTCACGCGCGCGCCCGTGACCATCAGCCTGTCGCCCGCGGGCTCGATCACGGCGCAATATGCGCATGGCAAAATCGTTTATATTCTACAGCCCACCAGCACGTCGTATATCAATTATGGCGAGATCGATATTACGCCGAGCGGCTTTTCGCTTTCAGGGGCGGGCGGGCAGGTGATGGGCACGTATACCTCGCCCTGCACCTCGTTCAGCATTTACGCAATCGATAGCGTGCGGTACTTCCTGCAGGAAAGCGATACCAGCAAGCTGGTGCCGGTGGCAGCCCTGTTCCAGCGCGGCGAAGCGGGCCAAAGCCTTTCGGCGATCACATCCGATTTGCTGACCCGCGCGGGTTTTAGCGGCGGTGATTATGATGTGAGCGCGCTGGATGACGTGAGCGTGGACGGGTTCGTGGTGGAAGATGCCATGGCGGTGCGCGAAGCGTTGCAGCCGCTGCAGGCCTATGCGCCGTTCGATCTGGTGGAATCCGATGCCCGGCTGGTCGCAAAAATATACAGCGATACGCCGGATGTAGTGATTGATGATGCCGATACGCGGGCGGCAATGGAAAAAGACGATCTGCCGCCGCGCGCCACCATTATCCGTGCGCAGGAAATGGATTTGCCGCAGCAGGTGGTGGTCACGTACTTGGACCCCGCGCTGGATTTCCAGAAAAACACGCAGCGGGCCAAGCGCATTACCAGTAACGCGTTATCGATTGAGAATTTGAAACTGCCGGTTACCTGCGGCTCGAACACCGCCAAGAAAATCGCGGAAGATCGGCTGTATAGGTTATGGACCGAGCGCGAGCAGGTGGAAGCGCCGCTGGATAGCCGTTATGCGGTTCTGGACGCCGGCGATATTATTGAGCTGGATGGCGAGGTGCTGCGCATTACGGAAGCGCGGCAATCGGGCGGGCTGGTGAAAATCAAGGCCGTGGCGGCGGCGCCCGCCAGCCAGAGCGAAGCGATGGCCGACGGCACGCTGGGTAATTTCGGTAATGCCGACCCCGTGATCGAGACCACATTGTTCCTGATGGATCTGCCGCTGCTTAAAAACAGCGACGACCAGCCGGGGATGTATGTGAGTGTGAGCGGCGTGGATGGCTGGCATGGCGCGGCGCTGTACCGGGCGAATGACGGTATAACTTATGCCACCCGGGCCAGCTACAGCGTGCCGGTGAATTGCGGTGCGGCGGCGGGCGTGCTGGCCAGCGGGCCTACGGATTACATGGATAACGCGCACACCGTGACCATTGCGATGATGCGCGGCACACTGGCAAGTTGTACGCAGCTGGATTTATTGAACGGTGCCAATGCGGCGCTGCTGGGCGATGAGATCATCCAGTTCCAGACGGCGACGTTGAATGCGGATGGCTCGTACACGCTTTCGAACCTGCTGCGCGGGCGGCGCGGCACAGAAAGCGCGGTGGCCACGCATGTGATTGCCGAGCGGTTTGTTGTCTTGCGCGAAAGCGAAGTGAACTTCCTGCCCCTCGATATGGTGGACCGCAACCGCAGTTATTATTACCGCGGGGTTTCCAACGGGCAGGACGTATCGGCGGTAGCAAATACTGTTTTTGCCGGCCAGCTGAAAACCATTCAGCCGCTGGCGCCCGTGCAACTGAAGGGCACGCGGAGTTCCGGCGATCTGACGATTGTTTGGGTGCGCCGCGCGCGCATGAATGCCGAGTGGCAGGATTATATTGATGTGCCGCTGGATGAAACAACGGAAAGCTATGACGTGGAAATTTATAACGGGCTTAGCGTGGTGCGCACGATCAGCGGGCTCACAACCGCCACCACCACCTACACATCGGCGCAGCAGACGACGGATTTTGGCGCGCCGCAATCCTCCATTGCAGTGAAAATTTATCAGCTTAGCGCCCGATACGGCCGCGGCGCGGCGGCATCCGCAACTTTATAGGGAGTAAACCATGGCAACGCCGAAACTGGGCTTAAGTTATATCGTCTCCAACCAGTCGCAGAAGGAAGTCACGCACAATGACGCGCTGAATGATCTGGATGCGCTGGCGCAGATCAGCGTGATCGACCGCACGCTGGCGACGCCGCCGGGTAGCCCGGCGGATGGCGATGTATATATTGTGGCGGGTTCCCCCACCGGCGCGTGGAGCGGGCAGGCGGGCAAGATTGCCGCGTATTTTGCCGGCTGGAAATTCAAAACCCCGCGCGAAGGCTGGGTTGCGTGGGTGCAGAATGAAGATGCGTTAATTGCATATGATGGCAGCAGTTGGGGCATGTTTAAACACGGCGCGGCACTTGGCAGCAATTCAGCGCCGGGCTTCTTTTTTTCAGGGGATACCAATACGGGCGTGTATAGCCCCGGTGCCGATCAGGTAGCCGTGGCAACCAACGGCACGCAGCGTTTAACCGTGAGCGCGAATGGCAGCACGGTGGTGGGCATGGCGGCGCTTTCAACAAGCGCGACGGACGGGTTTTTGTATATTCCCACCTGTGCCGGCACGCCATCGGGCACGCCAACCGCGTTTACGGGCCGCGCGCCGATTGTTCTTGATACCACCAATAACCGTTTATACGTGCACAATGGCAGTGCGTGGAAATACGCGGCGCTGGTCTAAGCCATGAAGGGCGATAGTTTCACAATTGAACGCCGCGTGCCGCTGGGGTTTATTGCGGCGCTGCTGTTGCAGGCCGCAACCGCCGTGTGGTGGGCGGCGGGCAAGGATGCGCAGGATATGAGCCGCGACCGCCGGCTTGGCGCAATCGAACAACAGCAGCAGCACACGCAGAATTACGAAGTGCAGGTGATCGAGCGCCTGGCGCGGCTAGAGGCGCAGGGCGAAAATACCAATGCGCTTTTGCGCCAGCTGATGGCCAGCAAGGCGGGCAGCCGGCCATGAGTGATGAGGGACGCCGCTGCATCAATAGCAGCGGGTTGGCGATTATAAGGCAGTTCGAAGGGCTGCGGTGCAGCGCGTATTTTTGCCCGCGCGGGATTTTGACGATTGGCTATGGGCACACCGGCGATGTCTATGCCGGACAGGTGATTACGCCCCAGCAGGCCGAAGAATTATTGCAAAGCGATCTGGCCGTATTTGAAAACGGCGTGAACGGGCTGGTGGCGGTGCCGCTGACCGATAACCAGTTTTCCGCGCTGGTGTGTTTTTCGTTTAACGTCGGCCTGCAACCGTTTTATCGTTCCACGCTTCTGAATTTACTTAACCGCGGCTGGTATGCGCAGGTGCCTGCCCAGCTGGCGCGCTGGACAAAAGCGAACGGCAAGGATTTGCCGGGACTGGTTTCGCGCCGCAAAGCGGAAGCGGCGTTATGGAACGCCGCATAAGGAGAGACCATGTTTCAAGCCATTCTGCCGTTTGTGTTTGGATTATTGGATCGCATCATTCCCGATGAAAAAGCGCGGGAAGCGGCGAAGCTGGAAGTGATGAAAGCCGATAACCAGCAGGCGCTCAGCGAAATACAGGAAAGTTTATCTGCGATTTTGACGGAAGGCGGCAGCGCTGATGCGTGGACAAGCCGCGCCCGTCCCACGTTTTTATATGTGATGTATTCGATGTTCGGCCTGTGCATGGTGGGCGGCATTATCGGCATCTGGTATCCCGCTGAGACGCACCAGGCGGCCGAAAATATCAATAGCTTGCTGCGTGCCATTCCCAATGATCTTTATAATCTTTTTGGCATAGGATATCTCGGCTACGCCGGCGCGCGCAGTTTTGAGAAATGGAAAGGCGTGAGCAAATAATCAGAGCGCTTTGTAAAGTAAAAAAAGCGCCGCGACGGCCAGAATGATAAGCAGGCCCGCGCGAAATAATGTGGGCGAAAGTTTTTTCGAGAAAATATCGCCCGCCCAGACAGCGACCGCAAAGAACGGCAGCGACCATAATACCAGATGCAATACATCGCCGGTATAACGCGGCGTAAACAGCGAGGGAATAAAACTCGCCAGCACGCCGATATAGAGAAGGAAGACGATGGTCGCGCGAAGCGGCTGGGGGCGGAGCCCGCGGCTGTTTAAATAAGCGACAATCGGCGGGCCGCTGATGCCGATCATGGCCTGCATGGCACCGCATACCAGCCCCACCGCGCCGCTATAGGCGGCATCCGGCACGTTGCGCAGAAAACCGGAAAAGGGTTTAAGCGCGAAAACTTCACAGCCCACATAGAAAATCAGATAAAAACCGAGCAGCGCCTGCAGAAATGTTGCGGGCGCATTGGTGAAAAGAAATAATCCCGCCGCTACGCCCGCCAGCAGCGCTAAAGGCATCCAGCCGACGGCGCGCCAGTCAATCTGTTTGTACAAACTAAAAAGCTGCAAACCCATCAGGGCCTGAAACACCAGCGCGACCGATACCGCATTGGGCGTACCAATCACCAGGCTGGCCAGCGGCACGGCGACCAGCCCGCCGCCAAAGCCGAAAGCGGATTGCACGAAAAAAGATACTGCGACGATCAGACCGATAAGGATTTCAGTTTCGCTCATTTTTGCCGGAACGCGTGGGCGGGATACGTGCCCAGCAGTTTGAGTTCTTCCGCGAAGAATTTCAGTTCGTCGATGGCATGGCGAAAGCCGGTATCGTCGGGGTGCGCTTCCAGATCGGCGTAGAACTGCGCGGCGGTGAATTTGTTATCCACCATGTAACTTTCCAGCTTGGTGATATTGATGCCGTTGGTGGCAAAGCCGCCAAGCGCCTTATATAACGCCGCCGGCACGCTGCGCACGCGAAACACCAGCGATGTAACACACGGGCCGGCTTTATGCGCCGGCATCTTGCCTTCCCGCGCCATGATCAGAAAGCGCGTGGTATTCCCCTGCTGATCGGCGATGTTGCCGGCCAAGCTCTCCAGCCCATAAATCTCTCCCGCCAGGCGCGAGGCAATCGCGGCCACGTTTTTATCGCCGCGTGCTTTGAGTTCCGAAGCCGCGCCGGCGGTATCGCTGGCAATCTCCGGCTTGATGCCATGCTTTTTCAAAAATTCGCGGGTTTGGCCCAGCGCCTGCACGTGGCTGCGCGCCGTTTTGATATCGGCAAGCTTGGTACCGGGAAGCGCCAGCAGGTGATGTTCGACGGGCTGGTAATGCTCGGCGATGATATGCAGGCCGCCCTGCGGCAGTAAGTGGTGGATATCCGCCACGCGGCCCACGGTGGAATTTTCGATGGGGATCATCGCAAGCTCGGCCTTGCCTTCGCGCGCAGCGGCGAATGCGTCTTCAAAACTATCGCAGGCCAGAGTTTCCCAGCCGGGAAATACGGCGCGGCAGGCGAGGTCGGAATACGCGCCGGGGCGGCCTTGAAATGCGATTGTCTTACTCATTATTTCTTTTCCTTCAAAATCTTCCGCACCATTTCCAGATCTTCGGGCGTATCCACGCCAATCGCCGTGCTTTCCACGACAGCGGCATCGATACGCAGGCCAATGGCCAGCGCGCGTAATTGTTCAAGGCTTTCGCGCAGCTGCAGATAGCCGTTGGGATGTTTCACGAAGACTTCTAAAGCATCGCGGCGATAGGCATAGAGGCCGATATGCTGGAAATAGGGGCCGCCATTGGGAATGGGCGTGCGGCTGAAATAAAGCGCGCGGCCGCTTTTGGTCGCCTCGTTATATTCCAGCGCGGCCTTCACGACCTGCGGCGCATTGATGCGCGCGGGATCGGTGATGGGCTTCACACACGTGGCGATATCGACGGCGGGATTTTTGAGTAATGCAAACGCGGCCCGGATATCCGCGGGGTCTTGCAGTGGCTCGTCGCCCTGCACATTGATCACCGAATCAAATTCGCCTTTGGTATCCAGCTGTTGAAGCGCGGCATAGATGCGGTCGGAACCGGTGGCAAGTGCGGGGTCGGTGAGCACGGCCTGCCCGCCATGTTTTTTAACGGCCTCCACAATCTCGGCATCGCCGGCTGCAACAGCCACGGGGCCGAGGCCGGACTCTAAAGCGCGGCGCAATACGTGGATGATCATGGGCAGGCCGTTGATATCGGCCAGCGGCTTGCCGGGCAGACGCGCCGCCTGCATGCGTGCGGGAATCAGAATGAGCGGTTTATGTGGGGCGGTGCGGGCAGCGGCGGGCGAACTATTCATAACCCATTGATTTATTTTAGTTTTATCGCTGCGTCAAGCCGGGGAGCCACAATGGAGCAGCGAATAGGGGCGAAGTCCTTGGTAAAGCATGACAAAAGCCGGAAGTTTTCATATTAATAAGACCCCTTTCCCGTGTTCCACGAATTTCTTTCCCGAAATTACCAGAGTAAAAAATGAAAAAAGGTTTGGATCTCAATAAGGTTTTCGCTGCCGTGCTGATGGCAGCTCTCGTTGCCGCGATTTCCGGTTTCATCTCCAGCAAACTGGTGGTGGCGGAAGCGCCGAAGGAAAAAGGCTTTGCCGTCGCCGTGACCGAAGGCGGGGATGAAGGCGCGGCGGCAGAAGAAAAACCCAAGGTCGCCGAACCTATCGACAATTTAATGGCATCTGCCAATGTGGCAAACGGCGAGAAGCTTTCACGCGCCTGCGCCGCCTGCCATGGCTTTGACAAGGGCGGCCCCAACCGTGTAGGACCGGATCTGTTCGGTATCGTCGATGCCAAGCAGGCGGGCCATGACGGCTTTGCGTATTCGGAAGCATTGAAGGCGCTGAAGGGCAACTGGTCGGTCGCTGAACTCAATAAGTGGCTGTTCAGCCCGAAGGCCTATGCGCCCGGCACCAAGATGACGTTTGCGGGTTTCTCCAAACCGCAAGACCGCGCCGATATCATCGCCTACCTGAAAACGCTGAAATAACACGCGTTTTATAACGAAATAAAAAGGGCGGCCGTTCGGGCCGCCCTTTTCTTTTGTGCTATGCAGCCGGGAACTTAGTCCTGGCGGCAATGGCGGTTGGTGTGGCTGCAGAATTCGCTGATCGCATCATAGAACATGATTTCGACTTTGCGGTCTTCCGCCAGGCACGCGATGGTGCGCTTGGTCTCGCGGTCGCCGCAGGTTTCGCTGGAGCGGGTTTCGCCGACCCAGTGAATGTCACCCACGTTCACGCCTTCCGCCCCGCGCGCGACCAGGTATTTCTGCACGGCCATGGCGCGGCGTTCCGACAGATCACGGTTATAGTCTTCGGCGCCGATGCTATCCGCATAGCCCACGATTTCCACGCCGCCGATGTTGTGGTCGTTGTTCAGAATACGGGCCACATCGTTCAGCGTGTGGCGTGACTGGGCCGATAGCTTGTCGCTGTTAAAGGCGAAATAGACCGTGCGGTCATGTTCAAGACGGTAGGTTTGCTGTTCGGCACAGCTGGAAAGAGCCACCGCCATCACCGGCGCCAGCAGCAGGTAAGCAAGGTTACGCATGAGATTTTCCTTATTTTTAGCGTGGTTTGAACCACAGGGTGGGATGGCCCGCAGCATATCGTGGATGCCGGCCCGCCAAAAAGCGCGAAATGCCCTTTGCAGCCGTGCCGCCTGCAAAATTGTTGGAATTTTTATGCAGCCCTGATACCCGGCCTTAACAAAGAGCCCAATACAGGAACAGGTTTTCACGTTTTGTTTGTTCGCTTGACAGAAACGGGCCTTGCCCGTACCAAACTGGCATCCAGACGCACGCGGGTGTGGTGAAATTGGTAGACGCGCCGGACTCAAAATCCGGTTCCGTGAGGAGTGTCGGTTCAAGTCCGACCACCCGCACCATCTTTATCGCTGGGCCATTTTCGGCCGTTCCAAAAATAAATACATGTGCAATTGCAATAACGTGCGCCGCAGCAAAAACGCGCGGCCGTTTTTATCTATCTAAATCAAGGCAATCGGTTTTGTGCATACGCGAAGGCGCGCGGTTTTAATGCGGCGCTAACCGTGATGTTTGAGCTTGTTTTTATGATTATGGCCTATTTTGACCTCACCAAAGCGGCCCCTTCCGGACCGATACACAAGCAAGGGAACCCGCAACGAGGCAGGCCCATGCTGATTGGACTAGTCGAACATAATGCCACCCCCGCGCTGCTGACGCTGCTCGCGGAACTGAATAAAAAGAATAGCGCCACCTGGGGCATTCTGGCGGTCGACCGCACGGGCCTGAAGAACGTCAAGAATGAGGAACTGCTGCTGGCGCTTAAACCGGCGCTGCAAAACACCCAGCAGGCGACCCTGTTCTTTGCCGGCGCCACGCGCCTGTACATCGCCTGGTCGGGCATGCTGCGCGATACGCTGAAAAAATTAAAGGATACGCTCAACAACGTCATGCTGCGCGCGCCCGGTGCGGTGCCCGATGCGTTCATGAGCTACTACGACCCGGTCGTAAGAGGCGATGAACTTGCCATCCTTCTTAAAGCCGGCCTCCAGCCACCCGCGCCGGCCGCGTTGCTTCCGGCCGACGCGGGCGCGCCGACGCGCGCCGAGAACTTCGAAAGCAGCATTGCCGATGAAGGCGATTTCACCCTGAATGTTGTTCAGGCGCTGGAATACAAAAAGAAACAGGAAATCAAAAAGTTCCGCAAGCAGTTGCACGTCCTGATCGTCGAAGACAACGCCTTTTTAAGCCGCCTGCTTAGCGAAGTGCTGCGCGAAGACAATATCATCCAGTGCACGCCCAGCGCCGAAGAGGGCTGGACGCTGTTTCTGGCGATGGCGCCCGACATCGTTTTTCTGGATATCGGCCTTGCCGCCGCCGATGGCCATGTGCTGGCGGAAAAGATCAAGGCGCTCGATCCCGGCGCGCATATCATCATGGTGACCTCCAGCAATCACCGCGAGGATGTGGAGATGGCGCGCAAGAACAATGTTGACGGCTTCATCGTAAAACCTTTCAACAAGAAACGCATCGATGCCTGCGTGCAGCATTATCTCGAAGCCTGCCGGCCGCCGCTGGCCACGGGGCGCGCCACATGAACCCGCATGTCGATCTGCGCGGCTTACGGGAAATTACCGAAGGCGACGCCGCGCTGGAACGGGAACTGTTTGCCATCTTCATCGCCTCCAGCGGGGAATGCCTGCAGGCGCTGGCCGCCAGCCAGTATCCGGATAAAACCGAGATCTGGCGCCAGCAGGCTCATGCGCTGAAGGGCGCGGCGCTTAACCTGGGAGCCGCGCGCCTTGGCGAGCTGGCGCGCCAGGCCCAGGATAACTCGGGCAGCGGCCCAATCGAAAAAAACCGGATGCTGCTGGCCCTGCAGGCGGAATTCAAACAGGTGTGCCAGTTCATCGGCGCGCTGCATCCCCTTACCCAAGGCAAGGCCCATGCCGGATAAAACACCACCGCGCCATAAGGCGCTATTCGGCTATATGCTCATCCTGATCGTCGGCGCCGTGCTGGCCAATTATGTCAGCGATAAATACAACACGGAATACGCGACGGAATTAAAAATTTATTTAAAGGATTCCAGCAGCGAGGCCGAAGATATCGCGCGCGAAACCGGCGCCGCGCTGCGCAACGTGTATCAGGACTTGCGCACGATCAGCCTGCTACCCGCCGTGCGCAAGACCGACCGGCGCGGCACGAATGTCGATGCCGACCACCGCGATGCGATCCAGCGCATCTATAACAACCTGCGCGATAATATCGCCGTCTCCGAAGTCTATGTGTTTACCGCCGATTTTGACTCGTCACGCATGGACCCGGTTACCGGCAAGCCCGAAATGCCGGCCATGGCCTTCGACAGTGACATCCGCCGGTCTGAGGAAGCTACCATCAAGGACGATAAAGGTGTTAGCGAAGACGAACTGGAAAAATACGAGCACCGCGTCATCGATACGCAGCTTGCATGGCTGAAACAAAACCACCCCGTGGCAACGGACGATACCACAAAGCTGCCGTTTATCAGCTCGCCGCCGGTGCTGACCTGCGACTTAACGCGCTATCACGGCGACAGCCGCGACCGTACCGGCATGATGTTTTCCGTGCCGTTTTACGATATGGAAAACCGGCTGGCGGGCATCGTCTCGGCGGTGATTTTGGTGGATGCGCTTACCGATTTATTGCCCAACCCGAATTACGCGCTGATCAACCCCGCCTATCACATCGCGATTTCTAAGGACGGCGGCCAGGATGAGATATCCAGGACGTATGTGGACAATATGCAGCCGGATCCGGGCCTTTTGTATTCGGCCGTTATACCGGTAACGCTGAATGACCCCCGCAGCCAGTGGTATATGTGGTCGGGCCTGCCGGACGACTTGTTTTTGCATAGCAGCGCTATCCGGTCGCTTCACCGGCTGACCACGATCAGTTATGGCTTCATTGGCTTCTTCGTTCTGCTGGCCATGGCGTTATGGACGCTGCAATTGCGCAGCCTGCGCTTGATGCGCGCCCATACCCTTGAACTGGAAGAAAAACTGGCGCTTGAGCATAGCCAGCAGGAAGCGATTACCGCGCGTAAAATGGCGGAAGAAGCGAACGCCGCGAAAAGCGATTTTCTTGCCAATATGAGCCACGAAATCCGCACGCCCATGAACGGCGTGCTGGGCATGACCGGCCTGCTGCTTGATACGGAGCTTACCGCCGAACAGCGCAGCTGGGCGGATATCATCAAGCGCTCGGCCGAAAATCTTCTTGATATCATCAACGATATTCTTGATTTCTCGAAAATCGAAGCGGGCAAGCTGGCCCTGGAAAACATTCCGTTCGATATTTACAGCCTTGTCGGCTCGGTCACGGACCTGTTGGCGCTGAAAACGCAGGACAAGAATATCGAACTGCTGGTCGACTTCGCGGCCGATGTGCCGCATGACGTGACCGGCGATCCGGGCCGCGTGCGCCAGATTCTGCTTAACCTTGCCAGTAACGCGGTCAAGTTCACGGAAAACGGCTATGTCCTGATCCGCGTCACGTCGAAAATGGAAAGCGGAAAGGCGCATCTTTTCTTCAGCGTGGAAGACAGCGGCGTTGGCATTCCCGCCGATAAGCTGAGTTATATTTTCGGTAAATTTTCGCAGGCCGAGGAATCGACAACCCGCCGCTTCGGCGGCACCGGCCTGGGGCTGGCCATCAGCAAAAAGCTGGTTGAAATGATGAACGGCACGATTGAGGTAACCAGCGAAGTGGGCCGCGGCTCGGCTTTCCGCTTCGACGTCGTGCTGGGACAGGCGGAAAAAACGGCGGCAACGCCCCCGGCGGCCACGGCCGATTTAAAAGACGCGCGCATACTGGTGATCGATGACTCGCACATTAGCTGTGCGATTATCGAGCGCTATCTGCAAAACTGGCAGATGCGCGCGACGATTTGCACCTCCGCCATCAAAGCCATGGATCAGATTGCCAAGGCGGAGGCGGAAAACGATCCCTACCGGTTCGTGCTTGTCGATTATCGCCTGGATGAAGAAGGCGGCATTCAGCTAGTGCAGCGCATAAAAGAACAGCCGATGCACAAAAACATTATCCCCGTTCTTATCACTGCTTATGCGCAGATTGTAACCAGCGGGGATCTGCGCGCCCGCGGTTTTGCCGGGTTTATGGTCAAGCCGTTCTATCCCGATCAGCTCAAGGCGCTGTTGCAGATATTATGGGATGGTCATGCCAAGGGCGATACGCTGCCGCTGGTCACCCGCCATCATGCCATGCAACTGCTGCAGCCGCAGGGCGCCCATAAAACGGCGCTGGAAAAGCAGTTCCACGGCACCCGCGTGCTGGTGGTCGAGGATATGAAGGTCAATCTCCTGCTGATCAGCAAAATTCTGCAAAAGCATGGGTGCACGGTCGAAACCGCGCTCAATGGGCGTGAAGCGGTGGAACGCATGCGCCATCACCACTACGACATCGTGTTCATGGATTGCCAGATGCCGGAGATGGACGGGTTCGAAGCCACGCGCATCATCCGCCGTGAAGAGAACAACGCGGCGCATCTGGCCATCGTCGCGCTGACCGCCGATGCCATGAGCGGCGACCGCGAGAAGTGCCTGGCCGCCGGCATGGACGATTACCTGAACAAGCCGCTAAAAGCCGAACAGGTCACGCAGATGCTCAATAAATGGGTTGGCCAGGCGGCTTAGCTAGTTCCACGCATCGACGAATGCGTGCGGGATCGCCATCACATCATGGAACCCATACTGGTCGGGGAAATCATTGGCGCCGAAGGTAGCAAGGCTTTCCTTTGATAAAGCTGTAATGTGGTGCGGGCCCATGGAAACGCCGATATCAAACAGCGCGTGGGTGGGCAGCAGGCCCTCAAAGAAGGCGCGGCGGTCGTCCTGACTCGCGAAATGGCGCGGCGTGTATTCCAGAATGACCGTGCTTTTGGCAAAAACCTTCTGCTTCATCAGCTCGTTCACCAGAATTTTTTCCAGGCCTTCGGTATCGATCTTGAACAGGTAATGGTCGGCATGGGGAAGGCCGGCGCATACCGTATCCATGCTTACAATCTGCACCGGGCGCAGCGTGAAGCCTTCGCGGCTCACCACACTGAAGCGGTCGCCGGCGGAGAGCACGTGGCCGCTATCGGTGTGGCCGGGTTTGATGGCGAAAAGTTCCATGCCGTCTTCCGTACCCACGGCCTGCCCCCGTACATCGGCTTTTAAGCCGTTCAGCCAGACATTCTGCTGCACCAGCGGCAGGGTGTAGCCGGGTTCAAAGATGATCAGTGCAGGCTGATTTTTGCGGTCACGGAGAAAGCCCGCCAGATCGATGCCGAACGCCGCCACATGCGCGCCGACATCGAGAATGCACAGGCTCACGCCTTTATCCTGCAGCTTTTCCAGATAACGGTGCACACGCATTTCTTCGGTGTTCAAATCATCCACGCGCTTATCGGCCCACACATGCCGGCTGGGGGTACCCGCTTTGGCATTGGCAATGGCATGCTGCAAACTCTGAAATTTGCGGTCTTCCGGCGTGAAGTTGGCGTAAATGTTGTCGTGCATGAACATCAGGTAGGCCAGGCCGCGCTTGGCGGTGAGGTCGACATGCGCCAGCGTGGTAAAGGACTGCAGCGTTTTGAGCTCGGCTTCCATCACCAGCATTTTCCTGGCTAATTCATTCAGCGCGTGAACAATGACGTCTTGTTCGTTCATGGGTTACCTCGGAAAGCCGGGATGACGCGGGCAGATAAAGTCCACCCATTCCAATGTTTGTGGCGCCGCGCCCAGTTCAATCTTGCGCGCGAAGAAGGCCGGGTCTTTTTGCAGTTCGGGTAAAAAGTCATCGGTGAGGGTTTCGGGGTGGCCGGCGTGGAAACGTAAGTTATCGTTTTTGATGCTGGTTTTTGCAATATCACGCGTGCCATTCAGCAGCGTGGCGAAATACAGCTCTTCCGCCGAGAACATGGTTTTCATCGTCTCATAGGCAAACGAGGCCTGAATATTGGTCTGCAGCCACGCGCAGGTGCTACGATGGAGGGCGACCCAGCCGCGGCCCGCGCGGCAGGGGTAGACCTGAAAAAACTTTTTCCGCGCTTCAATTTCAAAGGGATACAGCGGGCGCACATAATGCGCGCCGCAACCCGGCATTTCGGCGCAATAAAGGCCGGGGCGCAGCTCGGTTTTCATAATGGGGCTCACATCGCGCTCGGTAAAAAAGCGCGCGGCATCGGTGTGGACGATGAATTTATTATCGGCACGCAGCGACAGCATTTCAGCGGCGCCTTTGTTAGGTGTATCGGTAAAACCAATATACTCCGGCGTGATATCAAAATGGCCGACATAGTTCTGAATGCCGCTACGCGCATTGGCGGTGAGTGTCTCCACCATCGCTTCCGGGCTTTTCAGGGGGATATCCGCGCCGGTAATATTGAAAAAATAATCCCATTGGCGGCCGTTATTCAAAAACGCCTGCATCACGGCAAGCCAGGTGGCGACGTTGCTGGCACCGCTCCAGATAATCGGCGTGTGATGGATGATCTGAACGTTTGCGAGCGGCTTTAGTTTTTCATAGAGCCAGCCGGGAACGTCGGAATCGCGGTTGATGCTGATGATATAGCTATGTTCCGGCCGCCACAGCCAGCCAAGCAACCGCATGACAAAGTCATAGTTCCCGTGGCATTGCAGCAGATAGGCGATCATCAGGCGTAGTTCTTGAGGAAGGCGGCCGCGGTTTCATGCACATGGCCCATCTGCTGGGCGGAGAGGCCCTGATGGCAGCCAATCACGATGCCGCCGCGCGTGACGTCATCGGCAATTTTGTAGCCTTCGGGGCTTTCACGGCGGGCAATCGCCTTATAGCCGGGCTGGCGCAGAATATTGCCGGCGAACACGGGCCGGGTTTGAATGCCGGCTTTTTCCAGCGCGATCTGCATGGCGTTACGCGTAAACGGCGCGCCGGGCTTCAGCGTGAGCGGGAAGGCGTACCACGCAAAATACGCATCTTTCAGGCTTCGCGGCAGGATGAAGAACTGTTCATATTTTTTGAAGAACGCAACGTGCTGGTCAAAATGCGCGTTGCGCTGCTTGATGAAGCCGGTGAGTTTTTTGACCTGTTCCAGCCCATAGGCGGCGCCCACTTCCGAGGGTTCAAAATTATAGCCAATCGCATCGAAGACGAATTTGGCATCGTAGGGAATATTGCCATCCAGCATGTAACCGAAGCGCGCATCGATGTCTTCAGACTCGCGGAAGGTGGCGGAGCGGCGGCCCCAGCCGCGCAGCACGCGGGCGCGAAGCTCGTGTTCTTCGGTATCCATGCACACCATGCCGCCGTTGCCGGCGCCGTTAATGATATGCGCGCCGTAAAAGCTGGTAATCGAGAGATGCGCGCGTTTGCCGGTGGGGGTGCCACGCAGCTGCACATCCACGCTGTCGGCGCAGTCTTCGATCAGCATCAGTTTATGCTTGGCGGCGATGTCTTTGAGAATATCCCAATCCGGCGGGTTGCCGAGCAGGTTGGGAATGACCATGGCGCGGGTGTTGCGCGTAATCATCGCCTCGATCTTGGTCACATCAATTGCGTAAGTGCCGGGTGTGGAATCGACGAAAGCCGGCACCAGGCGATTATGAATGATCGCGGCAACCGTGGATGAAAACGTGAGCGCCGGCGTAATCACTTCGCTGCCTTCGGGCAGTTCCAGCGCGGCGATGGCCAGAATTAGCGCGCTCGTGCCGGAATTCACCATCACGCCGCGGGTTTTGCCCAGCAGCTTGCACACTTGCTCCTCAAGCTTCTTCACATGCTCCCCCGGCATCGTCGAGGTGCGTAGCACATGGAGCGAGGCTTCAATCTCCTTCTCGTCATGCACGCTTAAGGCATAGGGAACGCGAAGAACGTTGGGGGTGTTGGCCATGAGAGGAAATCCGGGAAAAGACGTGACGGAAAACGGCTAAAAGCATGCCGTTTTTCGAATTATAAGTCCAATTCCTTAATGATGCGTGCAAGCGGGGCGGCCTCGATGGGAAAGCGCGCCAGCAGCTCGCCCGCCAATTGCGCGGCATAGGCGCGGTTACCCCGGCATAGCTCGGCAATTTCTTCCACATGCCCCGCGATGTGGGCACGCAGCGCCCGGGAGTCGCGAGGGTAACGTGCCACCGCATGCCAGAATTCCACATCATTCCCCAGCATGAAGCGGAGCGCCGGCAGGTCATGCGCCAGCTTGTATTTTTCCAGCGCGCACATGATGCCGGCGATCATGCCGGCGGTGAATTTTTTGGCGTATAAGGGCGCGAGCGGGCCGATCTCGACAAAATCCCAGAAGGTGCGGATATCGGCGAGGATGGCATCCGGATTTTTCGCTTTGGTGGAATTTTCCGGGTGCGAGCGGTAGAAAAACTGCGCCTGCGGGTCAAGCACCACGCCGCCGCGCGCCCAGATGCCAAGCGCCAGCGCAAGATCCACGTAAAAATGATTGAACTGTTCCGGCAAACCGCCCAGCGCTTTCACATGCGCCGTGCGCATCATTTGCGAAAACACGGTCGGCGTCAGCGGCGAGGGGTTGATGGCGGGTTCATCGCCGGCGGCCAGATAGGTAATGGCGAATTCACCGGCATTGTGCATGCGGTGCGGCGCGCCGCCGGGGCCGTTGTTGAAGGGGCCTTTCCAGGTGTGGCCCACATCCACCTTCGCGCCGAAATAACCGGCGACGAGGGGGTTATCGAGGAAAAAACCCGCCCCGCGTTCGATGTAATTGGCGGAAAGCGCATCATCATCCGAGACCCAGATGAAAAATTCGCCGGATGCGGCGGCAAGCGCGCGGTTGCAGTTTTGCGGGAAAGATAAACTCACATCGCTTTTCAAATAAACAATGCGCGGGTCGTTCAGGCTTTTGATGTAATCGGCGGTGCCATCGGTGGAGTTGTTATCGGCGACCACGATCTGGATGCGGGGATAGGTTTGCGCAAGCGCCGATTCAACCGCGGTCTTCAAATAGTCCACGCGGCTTCGCGTGGGAATGCCGATTGTAACCAGCGGCAGCATGTTGGAAGGAAAAGCCTGCATGCAGCTAACTATGGAATAGGCATTTGTTTAGGGCAAGATTTTTAACCTCATCCCGGCGAAAGCCGGGATCCAGCTAAAGCCGCGTCTGCGGCAAAATATGTATGTGCGCGGACGCGCACAAAGCACTGGATACCGGCTTTCGCCGGTATGACGTTAAGGTAGCACGCGATTTGCTTCGCGAAAGCCGCTGAGCACGCTTTCATCGCTCCAGTGCGAGCCCCAGTCGCCGTAGCGCCCGCAGCTTTGAATGCCAAGCGTTTCCAGATACGCCTTGATGCGCGGCACGGCGGCCTCGCGGGCATGCGTAAATGCCACGTTGGCGTAATGACTGGTGCGGGTATCGGTGAACAGAATTTCATCGCCGTCTTGCAAAAGCTTCATGCGGCGCAGGTCTTGCGTGACGCGTTGGGCGATATCACCGGCGGGCAGGGGTTTGTTGCGCGAGGAATAAACTTCCGCCTGCAATGAAAAGCAGCCTTTGGGCGCCATGCTGGGCGAAAGCGTATGCGGCGCGCTGATACGGGCGGGCAGCAGGTCTTCGTCATAGACATAGGCCCAGTGGAAATCGGGTGGCGTGCGGCTGCTTTTGACGCCAATCGAAACAAAGGTAGCGGCGGTCACCAATAAATCATCTGAAAGCTTTTTGATTTCCCCCGGCACACCCGGCAGCAGCGCCAGTAACGCATCCATGGGCAGGCTGCTGATGAGGTGATTATACGAAATGACATCGCCATTTTTCAGCCGCACGGTTTTAGCGGCGGGGTCGATTGATACAGCGGCAGTGTTGAAGTGGATATCGAGATTTTTAGCAAGGTACAACGGAAAGGTTTTAAATCCGCCTTGGGCCGGGTAGCGGAACATGGAAATATAGTTCTGCGCTTTTGTATTCGGCGCCGCCGCGCCCTCCAGCATTTCCTCTAACGTTGGCCGGTGCAGGCGCTGGCCGATCCAGCTGGCGGTCATGTCTTCCAGTTCTACCGTCCAGTATTTACGGGTATAGAGCGCCGGGAAGTTTTCGGCGAAATATTTGCCAAAGCTTGCCACGCACCAGTCGTGATAGTTTTTTAACTCGCGCTTATCGCCGGTTTCCTTTTTAAAATCCGCAATGCACGCATCAATCACATCTTTAGGGAGGCCATAGAGGTTGGTTTGCGCCGGGTGGCGCACCCAGTGGCCGCGCCAATAGTTTGTGAGTTTGGCGGGGTATTCCAGCGGTGCGCCGTCGCATGCCTTGGCAAATAATTCGCGTATGATTTCGCTTTTAGTGAACGAGACATGCGGGCCTTCATCAAAATGAAAGCCATCAATCTCAAACGTGGTGGCATGGCCGCCAGCATACGCATTTTTTTCAATGAGAAGCGCCGGCGCGTTATGTTCGCGAAGCTTATAGCCCGCGCCAAGACCGGCAAGGCCGGCGCCAAGAATTAACGTCTCTACCATTTGCGCCATGGGGCTTTGCCGCTCGCCCACAATTCTTCGAGGTGCTTTTTATCGCGTAAGGTATCCACCGGCTGCCAGAAGCCGTGATGCAGATAGGCGCTCATCTGGCCATCGGCCGCCAGTTTCTGCATCGGCTCTTTTTCCCACAGCGTGCTATCGCCGGCGATTGTGTCGATCACCTTCGGCTCCAGCACGAAAAATCCGCCATTGATCCAGCCCACTTCATTATCCGGTTTTTCGCGGAAGGCGGTCACGTTGTGGTTATCCAGTTCCAGTACGCCGAAACGCCCCGGCGGCAGCACGCCGGTCACGGTGGCCAGCTTGCCGGATTTTTTGTGGTGCGCGAGAAGCGCGTTGATATCCACATCCGACAGGCCGTCGCCATAGGTGAGCATAAACGTCTCGTTGCCGATGAACTGTTTGACGCGTTTCAGGCGCCCGCCGGTCATGGTATCGGCGCCGGTATCGACCAGCGTCACGCGCCACGGTTCCGGCGCGCCGGCAAAATAGGTGGTCTCGCCGGTTTTGAAATCGAACGTGACGTCGGAGGTCTGCAGCTGGTAATTGGCAAAAAAGTTTTTCACCACATGGCTGAGGTAGCCAAGGCAAATGATGAATTCATTGATGCCGTAATGGCTGTAGGTTTTCATGATGTGCCACAGCAGCGGCCTTCCGCCCACTTCCACCATTGGCTTCGGGCGCACATAGGTCTCTTCCGCCAATCGCGTTCCCAGACCACCTGCCAGAATGACTGCTTTCATGTTTTATCCTTTAGAACAGACGGGAAATGCCTTCGTGCAGTGAAACCTTCGGTTGCCAGCCGGGCAAAACCTTGCCCTTGAACGGGTTCATGATCTGGCCGTCGCGGTAGGGCAGCTTGCCCCAGGCCAGCTTAGGCGTTTGAAGCCCGCGATCAAGCGCGGCCTTTACCCATGCCCCGACCATGCTGCGCAGCGTGAATGCTTCGCCCGCTACGCTGTAAACCGCGTGGCCACTAGCGATATTTTTATGCGCGGCGACATAAGCCTGCACCACATCATCGATAAATACCGGGAACAGCTTTTGTTCGCCGCCAGACATCGGTAACTCACCGCTGCCGGCATTTTTGAGCTGCGTGAAAATTTTGGGCCTGGAATCGTTGGGGCCGTAGATATCATACATCTGCAGCGTCACGGCCTTCACGCCGTGACCAGCCGCGTACCACGATAAAATATCACTGAACGCCTGTTTGGTCGCGGCGTAGAAATTCATTGGCTGGTAACCGGCATTTTCCGCCTGCTGCCAGAAGGTGCCGGTGTTGATGAAATTGCGGCACGGGCCCTGCAGCATGGCATCCAGCATGTGCACGCCAAAGGTAATATTCGCATCCAGCATCTTCTGATGCTCTTCGCCCGGCTTGGCGTTGAGATGCGCGGCTAAATGAAACACGACATCGGCCTGTGCAAACGCCGGCACCAAACTAGCCACATCGCCCTTATATATATGTGTGGGAATGTTGTTGAGGTGGGCCGGCAAACGGCTGGTCTCCCGCACAAGGCCAATCACGTTCCAACCCTGTTTCACGAGGCTTTGTGCCAAATGGCTGCCGGTATAACCGGAGATACCGCTGATGACAGCTGTGGGCATTAGGTATACCTGAAATCGAGGAGTTTGGCTTTTGCTTCCGTGGGCAGATTTTTAAATTCCGGCCACGCCGTGAGCAGCACGAGGCGCGTGGATTTCGCCAACAGATCGGCGAGATTTTTTTCGTAAATGATTTTGAGATCGGGGTAGGCCCTGGCAAATTCCGCGTTCGCCATGGGATCAAATACGTGAATGTTGCTGTAGCCTTTTTTGATGAGGCCGCGAATGGCCGCTGCCGACGGCGCATCACGCACATCATCGGAACCCGGCTTGAAGGATAAGCCCAGAATACCAATCACCGCATCCTTCGGGGTGCTTGCGGCGATTTTCTCGACCACAAAGTTTTTAACTTCCGCATTGGTGGTAATCGCACCCTGCAGCATGTGCGGGGTCAAACCAAATTCACGCGCGCGGGCGGCCAGTGCGGCCGTATCTTTCGGCAAACAATACCCGCCAAACCCGGCGCCGGGCCACGCATAGGTGGCCATATTGGCAGGCGCCCCCGACCAGCGCTTGTCTTCATGCAGCACCTTGAACGCGGCTTTGATATCGATATTGCCAATCTTGTCGCCCAGCATCGCCATTTCATTGGAAAAGCTGATGAGCGTGGAAAGCAGCGTATTGGAAAGGTACTTGATGAACTCGGCCGTGCTGGGGGAGACGAAACGCAGGGAAACGCCAAAGGGGCTGTAAATTTTTTCCAGCGCGGCTTTGCTTTTCTCGTCTTCCACGCCCAGCACAATGCGGTCAGGTGTGATGAAATCATCCCACGCATGGCCTTCGCGCAAAAATTCCGGGTTGCTGGCAAGGCCAAGATCAACGCCAACCTTGACGCCGGCTTTTTGTAAGG
The DNA here is from genome assembly GCA_048498415.1 of Pseudomonadota bacterium. Lineage (GTDB taxonomy): Bacteria > Pseudomonadota > Alphaproteobacteria > UBA9219 > RGZA01 > JBEHYA01. Next base: position 14,059 of record JBEHYA010000011.1, on the reverse strand, counting down.
CGCCGCGCAATTCTTTATCTAAAGTGCCGGGCGGCACGGTGGATTTGATCACCAGCGTGCGGAACGTGCCCTTGCTGGCCTGGACCACGCTATCCATCGCCGATAATAATGGCCGCAGATCCGCGCGGCCATCATCGCCGGTGGGCGTGCCGACGCACAGGAACACGATTTGCGCATGGCTCAATGCCTCATTCAGGTCTTTGGCGAGGCGAAAATGCTTGCCCGTATGCGCGCGGAGTTTTTCTTCCAATACCGGCTCGAAAAATGGCACTTTGCCGCCGGCCAGCGCGGCGCTGCGTTCAGCAGATAAATCAAAACCCGTAACGGCAAAGCCTTTTTCCGCGAAACCCAGTGCCGTGGTGAGGCCGACGAAGCCAAGACCCAGAACAGCGATCATCGCGCATCCTCATTTTCTTTCAGGAAACGCAGGAACCGCGCCACGCCATCTTCCACGCCGATGGAGGGGCGAAAATTTAAATGCTGTCGCGCCTTGTCAATCACCGGGCAGCGGCGGTTGGGGTTGTCGGTGAGATATTCTTTGGTGGGCGGCGGCGAGAGCACCACGCCTTTGCCGGTATAGTTCAGTTCTTTGCGGGCGCCATCCACAAATAAATCGGCAAGGCGCTTGATCGTGATCTCCGGCTTATCCATGCCGATGTTGAACGCTTCGCCATGGCCGTTGATGAGCACTTTCAAATACCCCGTAATCGCATCGGTGATGTAGCAGAAGGTGCGGGTGGGCGTGCCATCAGAAAATAATTCAATCGCGCGGTTTTCCATCACCGCTTTGGCAAAATCGGCCGGCGCGCGTTTATCGCCAAGGCGCATGCCGGGGCCGTAATTATTGAACGGGCGCGCAATGCCGATGGGCATTTTGTATTTGGTGAAGAAGGTGTAGCACAGCGTTTCGCCAAAGCGTTTTGCTTCGTCATAACACGCGCGCGGGCCCATGCAGGCGACATTGCCGCGGTAATCCTCGGGCGTGGGAATGGCGCTCGCCACCGGATCGCCGTAAATTTCGCTGGAAGAAAAAAACAAAAGACCTTTCAGCTTTTTGCCCACATAGAAATCAAGCAGCTTGCGCAGGCCCCAGATATTCGCATCCAGCGTCTCCAGCGGATATTCGCGGTAGAAGGGCGGCGAGGCGATGGAGGCCATGTGGATGACGTAGTCGGCTTTTCCGGCGCCCGGAATATCGGCGATTGAACCCTTGGCGATATCAAAGCTGTGCAACGTGATGTTGGTGCGTTTGGCTGTGAGGTTGGTAAGCCATGCGGGTTTGCCCAGCAGAAAACTATCCAGCGCAATCAGCTTCACGCCTTCGAGGCGCGCCAGATACTGCATGAACATATAGCCAAGAAAGCCGGCGCACCCCGTGACTAAAATCGTGGCGCCCTTTAGCGCGTCGCGCTCATCCAGCGCGGCATCAATGGCGGCTAAATCGTCAGCCAAAATGGGGGCTAAAACAGGCAAAGCTTTCTCCTGAAGAATCAGGCAAAAAGCTTAGGCGGTTCGCTCCGCCCTCACAAGGCGGCGGCATATATTATAATATGGGAATTAAACGCCGGGCTGGGGCGCGGCGGCGGTCTTAACAAGGGGGACAACATCTCCGCCCTGCGCTTTATAAAGCTTCTGGTATTCGCGTAGCGCTTTGACCGTGCCTTTGCCGATGACGCCATCGTTCAGCGCTTTATCGGGCGTAAACACGCCATCGTCGGTCGCTGTGCCCTTACCGAGCGCCTTGGCGACATCGTTCTGCAACGCGCGTTTCCATTCGCGGTCCGGCTTTTCGCCTTTCTTCAGGTACTTCGTTTTCCCCGTAAGAATGAAATTGATGCGGCGCATGACATCTTCCGCCGGTGCATCATTGGCGGGCTGCGCCGCCGGCTGTTGATCGCCCTCTTTTTCGGGGGGCGCGGGGCGTTTCTTGGGCAACGGCACGGCATCAGCCTTGGCTTTATCGGCCAGCGCGGCATTCGCAGCATCCAGCGCGGCCACATTCGTCTGGGCCAGCTTGTCTTTATCAAGCTGCGCCAGGATCATCATCTCGCGGAGCTGGGCCGGCGTTTTCGGTGCTGCGGGTATTTTCGGCACAACATTCAGCGCGTCATTATAGGAAATGGTGCGCGACAGCGCGATATTCCGCACGTCATCCGGCACCCATGGCGCTTTTGGCTTTTCAATGGGCCGCGGATGCGGCACCGGCGGCATGTCGGAAACCATTTTATAGAGCTCGTCCCATGATGCGCCTTTGCCCGTGGGGGAGTCCATGCCGCCATCGCCAAGCTTCACGTATGACGTATCCAGCGACGGGGCCCCCGATGCTACCGCAACATCATGCTGGCCGGCAGTCTGGAACAGGCCGCCCAGGCACTCCATCCACTTCACAATATTGGGGCGCTTGTCGCTACTCCCCATATGCGCGAAGCTGGCATAAATGTGGCCGTTGGTTTTATTACGGAACAGCAGGGCGGCGGTGATGTCGCCGGCTTTCGGGTTGGTGCCGGATTTCGCGCCGATCATTTCCACCAGATTTTTGCCATCCTTGTCATTGAAGGCATATTCCATGGTGTGGCCGCCCGCCGCATTGGGGCTGGCAAAATCTTCCATGAATTTACCGTTATCCACGCTGTAAAGATAGGAAAGCACCTTCGCCACATCGCGCGGGGATGCCATGGGGCCGTCGCCATCCGCGTTATAGCCTGTGGTGTAGCTGCTTTGGCCCAGTTTGAGTTTGGGGTTCCATGAATCAAGGCCCAGGTCTTTCTTGAGATCGAGGAATGCTTTTTCTGCAGCATCGTTACTGCCAAACGCGTTGCCCACCAGTTTGGGCCCATTTTCGTTACGCGAAAACGACAGGAAATCTTTCATCAGGGCGCGCAGGGTTTTCTTGCGCTTTTTCTCGGCCTTGCTGTCGCCCGCTTCGTCATACACAAAGCCGGTGCCCGCGCCATGGATGATGGTGGCGGCCGTGAACAGCTTGGTCACGGAAGCCAGCGGCAGCGCCGCATCAATATTTTTGCCAATAACACTGCCATCGGTCAGGTCAACGACGGCATAGCTTTGCGTGGCTGCATCAAGCTTGCCTTTGTAATAAAGAATGGTGTTATCTGGCTCGGCCATAAAACGCTTTTGGTGGTTGAAAAAATCTAATTTAATGTTACGGCCTTAAAATAAGCCTAAAACCTATGCTTAACGTATATATTTCAATAACTTAGCTAGTTTATTCCAATCGAAAATTATGGGGTTTCCGGTCGAAAGGGCGGGTACAACTACGAATGCCGGTGAATTCGCCCACCAGACTCAATCGACAAAGAAAGGCGGGCCGGCGCGTTATTCATGTATGGTGATGGCTCACCTTTTCTCAACCACTTCCCTTCCTCGTTTTTCCATTCCCATGTCTCTCTTTTCCGATGCGCGGCTTGTCGCGCTCCTCGATCTCTTCACAAAAGCCGGCCACGAGATGCGCGTGGTGGGCGGCGCTGTGCGCGATGAATGGCTGGGCCTTCCCATCGGTGACGTTGACCTTGCAACCACGGCGCTGCCGGAAGAAGTCACAAAAATTCTGGAGAGCGCAGGCCACAAGGCCGTGCCCACGGGCGTGGAGTTCGGCACCATCACGGCCGTGATCGAAGGCAAGCCGTATGAGATCACCACGCTCCGCGAAGATATCGAAACCGATGGCCGCCACGCCAAAGTGAAATACACGCGCGACTGGCAAAAAGATGCCGCGCGGCGCGATTTTACCATCAATGCCATGAGCAAGGATGCGTCGGGCAATATTCACGATTACTTCGATGGCCAAAGGGATTTACGCGAGGGCCGCATTGTTTTTGTGGGCGATGCCGGCACCCGCATTCGGGAAGATTATTTGCGCGTGCTGCGCTTCTTCCGTTTCTTCGCCCGTTATGGCCGCCATGCGCCGGATGAAGCGACGTTGAGCGCGTTGAAGGCCGCGGCACCCAAAATTAAAAATCTTGCACGCGAACGTATCTGGCAGGAAATCAAAAAACTGCTCGCTGCGCACGATCCCGCCGAGAGCTGGATGCTGATGATGAGCCACGAGGTATTGCCGCACGTTTTACCTGAAGCGAATAATTTAGCGGAACTTTGCAGCCTGCTTTCTTATGAACGCATGCGCAAAAAACCGGCGGCGCCGAACGCGCTTTTGCGTCTTGCTGCGCTCATTGATGGTAAAAAAGCGCTCGCGCTTGAGCTGAAATCGCGCCTCGCGCTCTCGAATATGGAAGCCCAAAAACTGGGGCAATATCTGGAAAATCCGCTTGTCTCCGATGGAAGGTTCGATACCTCGCAGCTGTCTTTTTGCCTCTACCGCTATGGCTTTGATTTAACTGAGGAATTTATGGTTCTCGCGCAGGCCCGGGCTGCGCAATTTAATTGGGAATCGGCCACAGAAGTGCTAGAAAAATGGGTGCCTAAATCCTTTCCCATCAAGGGCGAAGATTTGCTGGCATTAGGGCTCCCATCAGGCCCTCGCGTAGGCGAGATTCTCCAGAAAGTGGAGACCTGGTGGATGGCGCAAAATTTCGTGCCGGGCAGGGACGCATGCCTGGCATACGCCAAAAGCCTTATCGTCAATTAGCGGTCTGACCCGCATTTTTTAAGCGGCTTTTTCGCCGGCCAAACGCCGGCGACTGTAATCGCCTTTGGAATGCGAAGGACTATATAGTGAGTAATCAGAGTTTTTTTAAAATGGCAAAATCGAACGTGGCAGAAACAATTGATACCCCCGATTATGGCGCCGAAGCCATCACCGTCCTCAAAGGCCTCGATGCGGTGCGCAAGCGCCCTGGCATGTATATCGGCGATACCGACGACGGCTCGGGCCTGCATCACATGGTCTATGAAGTCGTCGATAACGCGATCGATGAAGCTTTAGCGGGCTACTGCTCCGAAATTAACGTGATTTTGAACGCGGATGGCTCGGCCACCGTGAACGATAACGGCCGCGGCATTCCCGTGGATATCCATAAGGAAGAAGGCGTTTCGGCGGCGGAAGTCGTGATGACCCAGCTGCATGCCGGCGGCAAGTTCAACCAGAACTCCTATAAGGTATCGGGTGGTCTGCACGGCGTGGGCGTGTCGGTCGTGAACGCGCTTTCCGATATTCTGGATTTGCGCATCTGGCGCCAGGGTGCGGAATGGACGATGCGTTTCAAGAACGGCGCGGCTGTTGCGCCGCTCGCCAAGGTGGGCGCATCGGATAAAACCGGCACGGAAGTCACCTTCATGCCGTCCAAGGAAATTTTCACGCATACCGAATTCGATCTCTCCACGCTGGAACACCGCCTGCGCGAACTGGCGTTTTTAAATTCCGGCGTGCGTCTGGTGCTCACCGACCGCCGTGCCAGTGAACCCAAAGTGATTGAGATGGAATATGATGGCGGCCTGAAAGCCTTCGTCTCGCATCTCGACCGCAACAAGGAAGCGCTGCATAACCCGCCGATCGCTGTCATCAAGGAAAAAGACGGCATGACGGTGGAAGTCGCCATGCAATGGAACGACAGCTACCACGAAAATGTGCTCTGCTTCACCAACAACATTCCCCAGCGCGACGGTGGCACGCACTTGACCGGCTTCCGCGCTGCCCTCACCCGCTGCGTGGATAAATACGCCAGCGAAAGCGGCCTCACCAAGAAAGAGAAGATTGATCTCTCCGGCGATGATGCGCGCGAAGGCCTCACTTGTGTGCTTTCCGTCAAAGTCCCCGATCCCAAATTCTCCAGCCAAACCAAAGATAAGCTCGTCTCCAGCGAAGTCCGCCCAGTGGTGGAGCAGGTGGTGAACGAAGCTCTCAGCCAGTGGTTTGAAGAACATCCGGCCGATGCCAAGCGCGTGATGGGCAAGATTGTGGAAGCTGCGATGGCGCGTGAAGCTGCCCGCAAAGCGCGTGATTTGACGCGCCGCAAGGGCGCCCTCGATATCACCAGCCTGCCCGGCAAGCTGGCGGATTGCCAGGAACGCGACCCGGCGCAATCCGAACTGTTCATTGTGGAAGGCGATAGCGCCGGCGGTTCCGCCAAGCAGGGCCGCAACCGTAAGAATCAGGCTATTCTGCCGCTGCGCGGTAAAATCCTGAACGTGGAGCGTGCGCGCTTCGATAAAATGCTGTCCTCGGCAGAAATCGGCACGCTGATTGCGGCCCTTGGTACCGGCATTGGCCGCGAAGAATTTGCCGCGGAAAAAGCGCGTTATCATCGCATCATTATCATGACCGACGCCGACGTGGATGGCTCGCACATCCGCACGCTGCTGCTTACTTTCTTCTTCCGCCAGATGCCGCAGCTGATCGAGAACGGCTACCTTTATATCGCCCAGCCGCCGCTCTACCGCGTCAAACGTGGTTCGGCTAAAGAACGCTATCTGAAAGACGAAGCCGCGCTGGATGCTTACCTCAGCGAGCTGGGTCTGGAAGGCGCGGGTTTAAGCGCCAATGGCAAACTGCTGGCGGGCGAAGGCCTGCAGAGCGTGTTCGAACAAGCCCGCATCGCGCGCGAAGCGATTGAATCGCTGAACCGCAAAGTGGGCCATCTGGGCGTTTTAGAAGAAGCCTTCCTCGCCGGCATGTTCAACCCGAAGATGCGTGATAAGGCGCTGGCCGAGTGGGCGGCGCGCTTGAACCGTAACCACGGCGATGAAAGTGAATGGCAGGCGGATACCAGCGGCGCCAATGCGGTGCTGCGCACCCGCCGCGGCCTCGTGCACCGCTTTACCCTGGATGCCGATATGCTGGCGAGCAGTGAAGCGCGCAAGCTGGAACAGACCGGCGCGTTCCTCATTCCGCTGTTTGCCAAGCCCGCCCAGCTTTCCATCAAGTCGAAGGAAAAAGGCGACGTGCTGGGGCCCATCAGCTTTGTTGAAAAAGTATTCGGCGAAGCGCGTTCGGGCCTTTCCATGCAGCGCTACAAAGGCCTTGGCGAAATGAACCCGGAACAGTTGTGGGAGACCACGCTCGATCCATCCGCCCGCACGCTGCTGCAGGTGAAGGTGGAACACGCCGATGAAGCCGATGGCATTTTCGCCACCCTCATGGGCGACGTAGTGGAACCCCGCAAGGATTTCATCGTGCAAAACGCCCTGACGGCGACGGTGGACAGCTAAGCTTAAAGCATGCCCCGTTGAAAAACGGGGCTCATTGTTCCGCAGCTTGAATATTGATCGATGGGCCCCGGCTTTCGCCGGGGCTTACTTTTTTTAACAATTATGTTTCAATTAAGAATGATTTGCATCTAGCAAAAAAAACCGCTATTCATAGGGCCTTCTTAAACCCGGAGTATCGCCTTATGACCAAGTTTTTCGCACTCGCCACCGCCGCTTTCATTGCCGGTTTTGCCACTGGTGCGCTGGCTGAACCTGCCGCGCCGGCCGACTACACGCTCACCATTCAGGATCATAAATTCGATCAGGCCGCGCTGGATGTTCCGGCGAACAAAGCCTTCACCCTTCGCGTGGTGAACAAGGATGCTAGCGCCGAAGAATTTGAAAGCCACAGCCTGAAGCGCGAAAAAGTGGTGCCGGCGAACGGCGAAGTCACGCTTAAGGTCGGCCCGCTCAAAGCCGGCGAATATAAGTATGTGGGCGAGTTCCACGAAGAAACCGCGCACGGCGTGATCACCGCGAAGTAAAAAAATGCTCGCTGCCGCGCTCGTTGTTTTCCGCGAAGTCTTGGAAGCCGCGCTCATCGTCTCCGTCATTATGGCGGCAACGAAGGGCGTGGCGCGGCGCGCGTTTTATATCGGCGGCGGCATTCTGGCGGGCGTGGCGGGCGCGTTTGTGGTGGCCTTCTTTACCGGCGCATTAGCCCAGAGTTTTTCCGGCAACGGGCAGGATGTGTTCAATGCCGGCGTGCTTTTTCTCGTGGTTTTACTGCTCACATGGCACATCGTGTGGATGCAGCGCCATGGCCGCGAAATGGCCTTTGAAATGAAACAGATGGGCGAAGCGGTGCGCTCCGGCGCCAAGCCCATTTTTGTGCTGGCCACCGTGGTCGCGCTCGCCGTGCTGCGCGAAGGCTCCGAGATTGTATTGTTTGTGGAAGGCCTTTTGGCCAGCGGGCACCCTGCCCAGGTGGCGGGCGGTTTTCTGATTGGCCTCGCGCTCGGCATCGCGATTGCGCTGGTGATGTACTGGGGCTTTCTCAAACTCCCGCTCGGCCAGCTGTTTGCTTCCACCAATGTTTTGCTCATGCTCATCGCCTCGGGCATGGCGGCGCGCGGCGCGGGCAAACTTATTCAGGCGGGCTATCTTCCCAGCCTACAAGACCCCATGTGGGACACCAGCGCTTACCTTAGCGACGAGAGTTTAGGCGGCCAGTTCTTCGGCGCGCTGTTCGGCTATATGAGCCAGCCAAGTTTGATGCAGCTGATTTTTTATGCCGTTACGCTCGGCATTATATATGTGCTGATTTTGGTGCAAAAACGTGCCGCGCACGCGCCAATAAAGGCCTAAACCGCGATTTTTAAATTGCCCACGGTGGCGGCTTTTACATCGTCCACGCTCACGCCGTTGGCGAGCTCGCGCAAAATAAACGCGCCGTTCTTTTTATCAACATCATAGAAACCATAGTCGGTGATGATGTGATCGACGCAATGCTGGCCGGTGAGGGGCAGGGTGCAGGCTTTCACCATCTTGCTCTCGCCCTTGGCGACCTGTTCCATCACCACCACAACTTTTTTAACGCCGGCGACTAAATCCATGGCGCCGCCGGGGCCCTTCACCATTTTGCCGGGCACCAGCCAGTTGGCGAGGTCGCCATTTTCTGCGACCTGCAGCGCGCCCAGAATGCACAAATCAATATGCCCGCCGCGGATCATGCCGAACGACGTCGCGCTATCGAAAAACGAGCTGCTGGGCAGTTCCGTGATGGTTTGCTTGCCGGCATTGATCAGATCCGGGTCTTCCTCGCCTTCATACGGGAACGGCCCCACGCCCAGCATGCCGTTCTCGCTTTGCAAAACCACATTCACGCCTTTGGGAATATAGTTCGCCACAAGCGTTGGAATGCCAATGCCTAGGTTCACGTAGAACCCGTCTTTTAATTCGCGCGCCGCGCGGGCGGCCATTTCTTCGCGTGTCCACATGTCAGGCTCGTTTGCGCGTTGTGCGCTGTTCGATGCGTTTTTCGAATGTCGCGCCTTTAATCAGGCGCTGCACGAAAATGCCGGGGGTGTGAATGGTGTTGGAATCAAGCTGGCCGTTTTCCACCAGCTCCTCGACTTCGGCCACCGTAACGGGCGCTGCCGCCGCGCAGAGCGGATTAAAATTCCGCGCCGTCTTGCGGTACATAAGGTTGCCTTCATGGTCGCCCTTCCAGGCTTTTACAATCGCAAGGTCAGCTTTCAGTCCGCGTTCCATGACATAGGTCTCGCCATCGAACTCGCGCGTTTCCTTGCCTTCCGCCAGCGGCGTGCCCACGGCGGTTTTGGTATAGAAAGCGGGAATACCCGCGCCGCCCGCGCGAAGCCGTTCGGCCAGCGTGCCCTGCGGGTTGAATTCCAGCGTGAGCTTGCCGGATAAAAAAAGTTCCGCGAATAATTTGTTCTCGCCCACATAGGACGAAATCATTTTGCTGATCTGCCCGGTCTCGAGCAACTGGCCCAGCCCAAACCCATCCACACCCGCATTGTTCGAGATGATGGTGAGGTTTTTAACCCCGCTGGCCTTGATGGCGGCGATGCAATGCTCGGGAATGCCGCACAGGCCAAAGCCGCCGGCTGCTATCACCATATTATCGCGCAAAAGCCCGTTCAGGGCTTCCGCCGCATTCGCGCAGACTTTATCCATATCACGACTCTAAAGGCCAAGCCGCACAGGTCAATCTTATATTGAATGCCATTTGACCTTATGGCCTGCGGGCTCTAATTTCCCGCATGTTTCCACCTTCGCAGCCGATTCCCCATCATGTCTGAAACGAAATCAAAAGAAGCGCCCAAACGCCCCCGGCCTCTCTCGCCGCATTTGCAGGTCTACCGCCTGCCGCTTGCAGCCCTCATGTCCATCTCGCACCGCGCCAGCGGCATCTGGCTGTCGGTGGGTTTTATGGCGCTTGCCATCTGGCTGTGGGCGGGCGCCACGCACGCATCCTGCTTCGATTGCATGCAGAGCGCGTTTGCGTCGCCCGTCGGCGTGATTGCCATTGCGTTGTGGGTTGCGGCGTTTTTCTATCACCTTAGCAGCGGTATCCGTCACATGATCTGGGATACGGTGAACGGGCTGGAAAAACCTTCCTATACCTTCACCAACTGGGTTGTGCTGGGCGCGGCAGCCGTGATGACGCTCTGTACGTATTTTAAACTGTATCCGTTCTTCGCTAAAGCATTCGGGATATAAATATGAGCAACGATACAAAATCATTCCGCAGCAATATGGGGCGTGTGAAGGGCCTCGGCGCCGCCCACGATGGCCTGCACCACTGGAAAGGCGTGCGTTTATCGGCGCTCGCGCTTATTCCGCTGGGGTTGTGGTTCGTCTTTAGTTTGATTGGTTTGCTTGGCACCGATGCCGCGGGTTTGGCCGCATGGCTGAAGAACCCCGCGCAGGCGCTGGCGCTGCTCGCCTTCCTTGGCTTTGGTTTTTACCATAGCGTGAACGGCATTCAGGAAGTCGTGGAAGATTACATTCATGGCAAGGCGATCAAGGGCGCCATTCTGCTCGTCAATAAAACCGCACATGCGGTTGGTGCAGCGATGGCGGTTTATGCAGTAATTCTCATGGCGTTTAAGGCTTAAAAAATGACGCAGGCATATCAGATTGTTGATCACTATTATGATGTTGTGGTGGTGGGCGCCGGTGGCGCCGGGCTACGCGCAACCTTCGGCATGGCGCAGCAGGGTTTAAAGACCGCGTGCCTCACTAAAGTATTTCCCACCCGCAGCCATACGGTAGCGGCGCAGGGCGGCATTTCGGCGGCGCTTGGCAATATGGGCGAAGACGACTGGCGCTTTCATATGTATGACACCGTGAAAGGCTCCGACTGGCTGGGCGACCAGGATGCGATTGAATATATGTGCCGCGAAGCCGTGCCCGCGATCATCGAACTCGAGCATTACGGCGTTCCTTTCAGCCGCACAGCGGAAGGCAAGATTTACCAGCGCGCCTTTGGCGGTATGACCACGAATTACGGCAAGGGCATTGCGTACCGCACCTGCGCCGCCGCCGACCGCACCGGCCATGCCATTCTGCACACGCTCTATCAACAATCATTGAAGCACTCGGCCGAATTTTTCGTCGAATACTTTGCGCTGGATCTGATCATGGATGACGGCGTGTGCCGCGGCGTGATGGCGTGGAACCTGGACGATGGCACGCTGCACCGTTTCCGCGCGCATCAGGTGGTGCTGGCGACCGGCGGTTATGGCCGCGCGTATTTTTCGTGCACCTCGGCGCACACCTGCACCGGCGATGGCGGCGGCATGGCCGCGCGCGTGGGCATTGGCCTGCAGGATATGGAATTTGTGCAGTTCCACCCCACCGGTATTTACGGCTCCGGCTGTCTGATCACGGAAGGCGCGCGTGGCGAAGGCGGCTACCTCACCAATTCAAAAGGCGAGCGTTTCATGGAACGCTACGCCCCCAGCGCCAAGGATTTAGCCAGCCGTGACGTGGTAAGCCGCGCCTCCACCATGGAAATTCGCGAAGGCCGTGGCTGCGGGCCCCTCAAAGACCACATCCATCTGCATCTGGAACACCTCGATCCAAAAATCCTGCACGAACGCCTGCCCGGTATTTCCGAAACCGCGAAGATTTTTGCCGGCGTGGATGTTACCAAAGAACCCATCCCCATTCTGCCCACCGTCCACTACAACATGGGCGGCATTCCCACCAATCTGCATGGCGAAGTTATTCAGCCCACCGCCGACAACCCGGACGCGACCGTGCCGGGCCTTATGGCGATTGGCGAAGCCGCGTGCGTTTCGGTGCATGGCGCGAACCGTCTCGGTTCCAACTCACTCCTCGATCTCGTGGTGTTTGGCCGCGCGGCCGCCATCAAGGCCGCGCAGCTTGTTAAGAAGGACGAGAAGCATAAAGAACTGCCAGAAAGCAGTGCCGATCATGCGCTCTCCCGTTTCGATTCCTTACGCCATGCCAATGGCACCACCACCACGGCGCAGCTCCGCGCCGAGATGCAGCGCGTGATGCAAAACCATTGCGCCGTCTTCCGCACGGATAAGAGCCTGCAGGATGGCCATGCCGAGATGAAGAAAATCTGGGCGAAACGCGCCGACCTCAAAGTCAACGACCGCTCGCTGGTATGGAATTCCGATCTGGTCGAGACCATCGAGCTTGATAATCTTCTCATGCAGGCGATGGCCACGATTGCCTCTGCCGTCAACCGCAAGGAATCGCGCGGCGCGCATGCCCATGAAGATTATAAAGACCGCAACGACAAAGACTGGATGAAGCACACGCTTGCCTTTGTGAATTCACAAAGCGGCGACGTGAAGCTGGGCTACCGCCCGGTGCATCTCTACACGCTCACCAAAGATGTCGAAGTGGTCGCACCAAAGGCGCGCGTTTACTAATAATGTTGTATGCCCCGTTGAAAAACGGGGCCCATTTATCCATATTCCGCATGCTGATCGATGGGCCCCGGCTTTCGCCGGGGCATACGTATATAATAGGAATGAAATATGGACCTTTCTAAAATCCCCACCGGCAAGACGCCGCCGGATGATATCAATGTCGTCATCGAAATCCCGCAGGGCGGGTATCCGGTGAAGTATGAGATTGATAAAGCCTCCGGCGCGATTTTCGTCGACCGCTTTCTGCACACCTCCATGGTCTATCCCAGCAATTATGGCTTTATCCCCGGCACGCTCTCCGATGATGGCGACCCGGTGGATGTGCTGGTGGTGGGCCCTGTGCCGGTGGTGCCGGGCGCCGTCATCCGTTCGCGCCCCATCGGCGCGCTGGTGATGCGCGACGAATCAGGCGGCGACGAAAAAATCCTCGCCGTGCCGGTGGATAAGCTGCACCCGTTCTACACAAAAGTGAAAAGCTATAAAGACCTGCCCGAAATTCTCATCGACCAGATCAGCCATTTCTTCCAGCGCTACAAAGACCTGGAAAAAGGCAAATGGGTGAAAGTGGTGAAGTGGGTGGGCCCGCGGGAGGCCAAGGCCATGATCACCAAGGGCATTGCGCGCGAAGCAAAAAACGCCGCCAGGAAAGCTGGCCAGAAAGCCAATAAGAAGCCGGCGCGGTAACGGCGGGGGATTTGCTTTTCTGTCTGAATTGGTTAGATTAACGAAATCGTCACCCGCCCTCGTTTTTATTGCGTGCCATGGTCGAACTCACCCTTCCAGCCCATTCCAAGATCAAGCCCGGTGTGAACCACCCGGCGCTGCCGAACGCCAAGCGCACGCGCACGTTTAAAATTTACCGCTACGATCCTGACCAGAACGCCAACCCGCGCCTTGATACCTATCAGGTGGATCTTGATGACTGCGGCCCGATGGTTCTGGATGCGCTGCTCTATATCAAAAACAAAATCGATTCCACGTTAACATTCCGCCGCTCCTGCCGCGAAGGCATCTGCGGGTCGTGCTCCATGAACATCGACGGCCAGAACGCGCTGGCGTGCCTCAAGGCCACCGATGAATGCCATGGCGATGTAAAAATTTATCCGCTGCCGCACCGCCCGGTGGTCAAAGACCTGGTGCCCGATCTCACCCAGATTTACGCGCAATATGCGTCCATCAAACCGTGGCTGCAGGCTGAAACCGCGCCGCCGCCCGATACCGAACGCCTGCAATCGCCCGAAGAACGCGCGAAGCTGGATGGCCTTTATGAATGTATTCTATGCTTCTGCTGCTCCACCGCGTGCCCCAGCTATTGGTGGAATGAAGAACGCTATTTAGGCCCCGCCGTGCTGCTGCAAGCCTATCGCTGGATCGCCGACAGCCGCGACGAAATGACCGGCGAGCGGTTGGATGATCTGGAAGATCCGTTCCGCTTGTATCGCTGCCACACCATCATGAACTGCACCAACGTTTGCCCGAAGGGTTTGAATCCCGCCAAGGTCACCGGCCTTGTAGCC
>JBEHYA010000010.1:0-35325 GCA_048498415.1 Pseudomonadota bacterium | reverse complement strand
ATTCCAATGCGTATCTGGCCTCCGTGGGCCGGGGCGTAGCCAAAAACAGCTATCACATGAAGGCGCAGGCCATCGATATCCGCATGGCGTCGGAGCCCACCAGCTATATCCACCGCGCGGCGTTATCCTTGCGTGAAGGCGGGGTGGGCTACTACCCCTCCTCCGACTTTGTGCATGTGGATACCGGGCCCGTGCGCAGCTGGTAATCCTGAACCTCATTCCCGCGAAAGCGGGAATCCAGCCAAGGCCGCGCCTGCGGCAGAATATATAATTTAAATAATGGTCCAGTCCCCTGGATCCCCGCTTTCGCGGGGATGATGTGTCGATTAAGCGGCCAGTTCTACCAATTCCCCCAGCATCTTCTGAATGCCTTTAAGCCGCGCGCGCGGTTCATCCCACACACGGATGCAGCTGAGCTTTTGATCGGGCCGCACCTTCACGGTACCGCTGTTTTTCTGGATGTACCCAATCAGCTTCTCTGGCTTGGCAAAGACGTTGTTGTGGAAAGCAACTATCGCGCCCTTCGGCCCCGCATCCAGCTTTTCCACCCCGCTCTGGCGGCAGAGCTGTTTGATGTAAACGGTATCAAGAAGGTTCTGCACTTCATTGGGCAACGCGCCAAAGCGGTCGATAAGCTCGGCGGCAAAGGCTTCGATATCTTCCGGCGTGTGGAGTTCGGCGGCGCGGCGGTAGAGATTCAGGCGCAGGCCTAGATCGGGCACATAGGTTTCGGGAATGAGCACCGGCATGCCGAGATTAATCTGCGGCGTCCAGTTATCATCCTGATTGGCGGCTTCTTTCACGCCGGCGCGGGCGGCCGCCACGGCGTCTTCCAGCATCTGCTGGTAAAGTTCAATGCCCACTTCACGAATATGCCCGCTTTGCTCCTCGCCCAGCAGATTGCCGGCGCCGCGAATATCAAGGTCGTGGCTCGCCAGCTGGAAGCCGGCGCCCAGACCTTCCAGCGAGGCCAGCACTTCAAGCCGCTGCTGCGCTACGGCGCCGAGCGGCGTGTTCACATTATACGTCATATAAGCATAGCCGCGCTGCTTGGCCCGACCGACGCGGCCGCGCAGCTGATAAAGCTGTGCCAAGCCAAACATATCGGCCCGGTGGATAACGATGGTGTTGGCATTGGGAATATCAAGACCGGATTCCACAATGTTGGTGGCCAGCAAAATATCAAACCGTGCTTCATCAAACGCAGTCATCACATCATCCAGCTCCGTGGCGGTCATGCGGCCATGGGCGGTGGCGATTTTAAGTTCGGGCACCATTTCCTGCAGTTGTTCACGGAGCGGCCCCAGATCTTCAATGCGCGGACACACATAAAAGCTTTGCCCACCGCGGTAATGCTCGCGCATCAGTGCTTCACGCAGCACCAGCGGATCGAAGGGCAGAATAAACGTGCGTACCGACAAGCGATCGACTGGCGCGGTGGTGATGAGCGACAGTTCCCGCACACCCGTGAGCGCCAGCTGCAAGGTGCGCGGGATGGGTGTGGCAGTGAGTGTGAGGACGTGCACATTGGCGCGCAGTTCTTTCAGCTTTTCCTTCTGTTTCACGCCAAAGCGCTGCTCTTCATCCACGATCAAAAGGCCGAGGTTGGAAAATTTGACGTCTTTGGCGAGCAGCGCATGCGTGCCCACAACAATATCCAGCTTGCCCTCGGCCAGTAGCTTTTTGCTCTCTTTGCTGGCATTCGCTGTGACCATGCGCGAGAGCTGCGCAATGCGCACGGGGTAGCCGTTAAAGCGCGACGCGAATGTGCGGTAATGCTGGCGGGCGAGCAGCGTAGTGGGCACCACCACCGCCACCTGCATGCCGGCCTGCACGGCGGCAAAGGCGGCGCGGATGGCAACTTCGGTTTTACCGAAGCCCACATCGCCGCATACCAACCGATCCATCGGCTTGCCGCTGGCCATATCGCCGAACACGTTTTCAATCGCGCGGTCCTGGTCTTCGGTTTCGGTATAGGGAAAGCGCGCGGCGAATTCATCGTAAAGGCCCTGCGGCGGCGTAATGCGTTCGCCTTCCTGCAAGGCACGGGCGGCGGCGATTTTAAGCAGGGCTTCCGCCATGTCTTTGAGGCGCTTTTTAACGCGCGCCTTGCGGCCCTGCCAAGCAACGCCGCCCAGTTTATCCAATTGCGTCGTCTCGCCCGCGCTGCCATAGCGCGTGAGCACTTCAAGATTTTCGACCGGCACAAACAGCTTATCGCCGCCATCGTAGATGATGCGCAGGCAATCATGTGGCGCGCCGCCAGCGGTCAGCGTCTCCAGCCCCGTAAACTGGCCGATGCCATGGTCGTTATGCACAACCAGATCGCCGATGGCGAGCTGGGAAAGTTCAATCGTGAATTTATCGGAGCGGTTGCGGGCTTTGCGCGGGCGCGACAGACGGTCGCCCAGAATATCCTGTTCGGTCAGCACCAGAACATCCGGCGCCGCGAAGCCATGTTCAAGCGGCAGCAGCGCTAACGCAGCATGATGATCGCCCTTCTTCGGGCCAGGCTCAAAACTTTCGGTATACACAAGCCCCGTAAGCCCGTGGCCTTCCAGCACATGTTGCAAGCGTTCAGCGGAGCCGCGGCTATAGCAGGCCAGCACAACGCGGCGGTTTTGCAGTTCAGCACGCACGGTATCGCGCACGGCATCGTAGAAATTATTGCCGGCGGCGCGTTCCGCCGCAAAATCCCGTGCGCGGGTGGCGCCGCAATCAGTCGCGCCCTGCCCTTCCACCGCGGCAAACGGCGAAAATTCGCCGCTGGCATGGGCGTTCAGCAGTTTCTGCCATGCCGCCTTATCTAAATACAACGCGGCGGGCGGTAATGGGCGATACACTGGCGTGGTGTTTTTCTTCTCCGTCTTCTGCAACGCGGCACGCGCGGAATAGAAATCATCAATCTGCGCGAAGCGGCTATCGAGGGCTTCCAGCAACTGATAATCCAATAGCAGCACGGCATCCGGCACATACGCCGTGAGCGGCACGAGTTCGCCGTGGAAAAGCGAGAGCCAATGTTCCATGCCGGGATATTTGCGGCCTTCGCTCACGCTTTCGTAGAGCGGATCGCCCGTGCTGGTGCCCAGCTGCTGGCGATAGTTGGAACGGAAACGCGCAATCGCGGCATCATCCAGCATCACTTCGGAGACGGGCTTGAGGTGAATTTCTTTTATGGTGTCGGAAGTACGCTGGCTGGTTGCATCAAACGCGCGGATTTTTTCAACTTCATCGCCGAACAGGTCAATACGCGCCGGGTTTTCGGCGCCCACCGGAAAAATATCAATAAGCGAGCCGCGAATGGCGAATTCGCCAGCCTCGCGCACGGTTTCAACGCGTGAATAACCGTTGCGGGCCATGAAAGCTTTTAGTTGTTCGATATCCAGCGTCTGGCTGGGGGCAATGCGTAATGAAATATCGCGGAACACCTCCGGCGCCGGCACTTTTTGGGCGATCGCGGCAGCGGTGGTGATGACAATGCGGGGCGATGTGGGCTTAGTAAGCAGCCGGCTTAAACAATCCACCCGCTGCGCCATTACCCCAGATGTTGGGCCAACGCGGTCATAGGGCAAGCAATCCCACGCGGGGAACACAAGCGCTTCGGTATAGGGCGCGAAGTAATTCAGCACCTGCTGGGCGGTGGCGGCGGCGATATCATCGGCGGCGACATATATAATAGTGCGCGGCTGCGCTTCGCGTGCGAGGTCAGCGGCCACACGCATGTGCTGGCCGAAGGGCGCGCCGGCCAGTAACTGGGTTTTCCCCGCGGTGAATTGAAAACTGCCGCTTATCATTATTTATAAAACCCGATCAGCTTTTGCAAAACGCTGGTGTTGGAATTTTCGGGCACGCTTTCTTGGCCCGTCACCCAGTTATACAGGTCGGGGTCGTTTTCAAGCAGCAGGGCTTCGAATTCGCGCAACTCCGCCTCGCTGAAGCCGGCCATGCTGGCTTCGGCAAAACGGCCGACCATCAAATCCATCTCGCGCGTGCCGCGGTGCCAGGCGCGGAACAGCAGTTTTTTGCGGGTATCCTCGTTCGTCATGGGGGCTAGTAATATAAGCAAATGGCGCATTAAACTAGCCCCCATGCGGCCCAGCCTTCTTGATCCATTGTTTGCTTCCGTGCAAAGCCTGAAAGGGATCGGGCCGCGCTATGCCGAATTATTGAAGAAGCTGTGCGGGCCACATGTGTGGGATTTATTGAAGCATAAACCCATGCGCACGCTCGACCGCCGCCATTCGCCGGCAATCGCGAGCGCCACGCCCGGCCAACTGATGACGCTGGATGTTGAAATTCAGGATATCCGCATGGGCCAGTACAGCCAGCCCACACGCATCCGCGCCGGTAATGATACCGGCTTCCTCGATATCGTCTATTTCCATGCGCGTGAAGATTATATTGAAAAGACGTATCCGGTGGGCGAAGTGATGACAATCAGCGGCATGCTGGATGATTATCAGGGCCGCAAGCAGATGACGCATCCGGATTACGCGCTGCCGCTCGCCCGTAAACAGGAAATTCCGGCACTGGAGCCCGTCTATGCGTTAACCGCCGGTTTGCCCGCCAAAAACCTGCTTAAAGCCATTGCTTTGGCCTATGCCCGCGCGCCGGAATTGCCGGAATGGAATGATGCGGCATATATGCAGAAACACAAATGGCCGGCGTGGAAGACGGCGCTGGGTGAATTGCACCACCCGCATAACATAATGCACGCAGCGGCGAATTCGCCTGCGTCATCGCGGCTTGCTTATGATGAATTGCTGGCCTCCCAGCTTGCCCTTGCGATTACGCGCGAGAAGCAGCGCGAATGGCGCGGGCAAGCGCTGAAGGGCACAGGCAAATTGCGCGCCATGCTGGAAAAACGTTTGCCATTTACGCCCACCGGCGCCCAGCGCCGCGCGTTTGGCGAAATTGACGCCGAGATGGAAGCGCCAAAGCGCATGCTGCGGCTTTTGCAGGGCGATGTGGGCGCGGGTAAAACATTGGTGGCGCTTTATGCCATGCTGCATGCGGTGGAAGCCGGCACGCAGGCAGTGTTGATGGCGCCCACCGAAATTCTGGCGCGCCAGCATCTGGCCGGCATCACCAAATTTTTAGGCGATATGCCCGTAAACGTGGTGTTTTTAAGCGGGAAGCTGAATGCCGCGGCACGGAATGAAGCCACCGCGCAGATTGCCGATGGCACGGCGCAGATCATCATCGGCACGCATGCGCTGTTTCAGGAAGATGTGACTTTTCATCAGCTAGGCCTCACGGTGATTGATGAACAGCACCGGTTTGGCGTGCATCAGCGCCTCGCGCTTTCCGCCAAGGGCGCGGCGCCGGATTTGCTGGTGATGACGGCAACGCCCATCCCCCGCACGCTGACCCTCAGTTACTACGGCGATATGGAAACCTCGCGCCTCGATGAAAAACCGGCGGGGCGTTTGCCGATTGATACGCGGGCCCTACCCATCGCACGGCTGCCGGAAGTGGTGGAAGCCTTATCGCGCAAAATTCAGGCGGGCGAAAAGATTTACTGGGTCTGCCCGCTGGTGGAAGAGTCGGAACTGGTTGATTTGGCCGCCGCGACCGAACGTTTTGCCGCGCTGTCCCGCTTTTTGGGCGAAGACGACGTGCGGCTGGTGCACGGGCAAATGAAGCCAGCCGAACGCGACGCCGCGATGAAGGATTTTGCATTAGGGAACGCCCATGTGCTGGTTGCCACCACCGTGATTGAAGTGGGCGTGGATGTACCGACAGCCACTTTGATTGTGATTGAGCATGCGGAGCGGTTTGGTCTGGCCCAGTTGCACCAGTTGCGTGGCCGCGTGGGCCGAAGCGATAAGCAATCATCGTGTTTGCTGCTCTATCAGGAGCCGCTTGGCGAAATTGCCACCGAACGTTTGAAGATTATGCGCGACACCAACGATGGTTTCCGCATTGCCGAGGAAGATTTGCGCCTGCGCGGGCCCGGCGAAATTCTGGGCGCACGGCAAAGCGGCATGCCGGAATTTTATTTCGCCGATCTCGCCCAGCATCACGATTTACTGCTTGCCGCACGCGACGATGCCAAGCTGATTTTGAGCAAAGACGCAGATTTACAAAGCGAGCGTGGCAAAGCGCTGCGGCACTTATTGTATTTATTCGAATATGATCAGGCGATTAAAACCCTGCGGGCGGGATAATGCGCGAAGCCGCGACAGCGCCCGAACGAATGGCGCCCTCGATCGTGGATGGCAGTTTGGTGTCCGTCCAGTCGCCGCACAGAATTAAATTAGCATGGCGGGGCTTGATTGAAGGGCGGCGCGCGATTTGATCGGGCGTGGCGGCAAAGGTCGCGCGTTTTTCCTTCACGATGCGGTGCGGCGGAATAGCGGTTGGATCAAGCCCATACAGCCGCGCCACATCGCGCCAGAGCAGCGGCGCCAACTCTTCGGCGCTTTTATCCACGTAACGTTCGGCAGCGCTGGTGGTGGTGGAGAGGATATCGCCCTTCTCGAACACCCATTCGACCACGCCGTTGATGAGCCCGGTAAATGTGGCGCGGGGTTTATAGCTGCCAACCTTGAAATGGGCATTGACGATGCTGCGGTATTCGTTGGGTGTGGCCATGCCGGGTATAATATCGTTGATGACCCAGGCGGGCAGCGCCAGCACGACCCAATCCCATTTATCCAAGACAACTTCCTGCCCGGCAAACACCAGCTTGCGGGCTTCGTTGTTTTCTATTCCGATTGTGCGGAGACGCTGACCAAACTGCACCTGCCCGCCGCGCGACTGAATAAAGGCCAGCGCGGGATCGACCAGACTTTCCGATAAGCCTTCCTTCACCAGCATGGGCTTGGCGCCCGCGCCACCCGCCTGAAAAATTTCGCCCAGCACGTTGCCGAAAGTTTTGGCGGAAGCTTCGTCGCCCTGGGTATTCATGATGGCAACACAGAGCGGCTGGATCAGGCGCTTATACAGGATGTTATCGCTATAGACCGGGAACGAGGCTTTATCGGCATGCAGCGCCTGCGCCACCGTTTGCCAGCGCCCCGCAAAAACGGGACGCAGCAGATTGATATAATCGCGCCAGATGGTGCCCGGCACGCGGCGGTTTTTATCGGCGATCCACCACGGGATGCGCCCCTGATTGATGTGCACGCTCCAGCTTTCGCCGCTATCGAGATTATAAAACGGGAACAGCGCTTCCTTGGCCACGTTCAGCGTTTTCTGCGCGCCAATGGTATGCACATAGCCAAGCACCGCATGATTGCAGGAGAGCATCAGGTGGTTGCCGTTATCGATGCGGGCGTTCAGTTCTTTATCGATATACGAACGGCAGCGCCCGCCGGCATGCGTGCCGGCTTCATAGAGCACAACCTTCTGCCCGGCGGCGCATAGCTGCACCGCCGCCGATAAACCGGCGAGCCCTGCGCCCACAATATGAACCGTGCCGATCTGGCTCATGGCAGATAAAACCGGAGCATGAGGAGAATTTTATCCAGCGGGCCCAGCCCGACACGCACCCGTGGGGAATCCCAGCCCAATAGCAGCATATGGTGCATAAGTTTCGCATAATAATCACGCATCAGGCGGGCCGGCTTGATGGCGCGGCGGCTGCATTGCTGCATTTCCACTTCCGCTTCATCAAAATGGAAGACCGCCTGCCGGGC
This sequence comes from Pseudomonadota bacterium, assembly GCA_048498415.1. Taxonomy (GTDB): domain Bacteria; phylum Pseudomonadota; class Alphaproteobacteria; order UBA9219; family RGZA01; genus JBEHYA01. The sequence continues at coordinate 27,682 of JBEHYA010000010.1, read as the reverse complement.
GACGGCGCGGGCGGCGTGGTCAAAGGCCGGGTGATTAATGATCTCATCAATGCGGTCGGAAGAAATACCCGCCTCTTCCAACGCCTCAAACGGCATATAAAGCCGCTCGCGGCCCGCATCTTCATCGATATCGCGCAGAATGTTGGTGAGCTGCAGCGCGCGGCCCAGATGATACGCGGTTTGCTGGCCGTGTTCGGTGGCTTCGCCAAAAATGCGCACGCTCACGCGGCCCACGGCGCTCGCCACGCGGTCGCAGTATAAATCCAGCGTTTGCCAGTCGGGGCGCTGGATGGGGCCATTCGCGTCCATCTCCATACCGGCGATGATGTCGTGGAAATCGGATTCTACTAAGCCGTAATTAGCGATGGCCGGCTGCAGCAGTTCCATCACCGGGTGGCGGGGCTGGCCCTTGAACACATCGCGGATGTAGCCACGCCAGATTTCCAGTTCTCTCGCAATTTTATCGCGCGGCCAGTCGCTGTCGGCAATATCATCCACCGCGCGGCAGAACGCATAGAGCGCGAACATGCCCTGCCGGCGCGCAGGTTCTAATGCCGCCATACCCAGCAAAAATGAACTGCCGGAATTCTTGACGCATTCCAGCACTTCAGCTTGCGTTTTCGCGCTTAATATCGGGGTCAACGCCTCAGGCATAGGCACGCACCACGCCTTTAAACGCGGCCCACAGCACGGCAGGCTTGGAAAGCTTGCAGCGGTGATTGAGCGGATCGCGGGCTTTCAGCAGCTTCACCAAATCTTCGGCAAGCGCGCAGATGATCGATGTCTCGAATTTCAAACGCATATCGGGCACGTGGCGCGGCAGGTTACGGGCTTCCTGTAACATTGGCTCTAACCGTGCCAGCGACATATCAATGGCGGCGCGCAGCTGTGCGGTACAGCCATCGCCTGCCAGCATCGCGGTGTTGGCGCCGGTTGCGGCCAGATCATCCTGCGGTAAGTACACACGGTCAAGCTCGCGGTAATCATCGGCGCAGTCCTGCAGATGGTTGATGATTTGCAGCGCGGAACACAGCGCGTCGTTGGATGGCCAGGCGGCTTCCCCCACCCCATGCAGCGCCAGCACATAGCGGCCGACGGGCGAAGCGGAATAACGGCAGTAATCCAGCAATTCCGCCCAGTTGGCATAGCGCAGTTTGACGGCATCCTGCTTGAAGGCATGCAGTAAATCATGGCAATGCTGGGCGGTGATGCCGGTTTCCTTCAGGCTTTTGCGCATGTCAACGGCAGGCGCCACATCATCGCTATTACCGTGCAGCGTAATGGCAAAACATTCCAGCCGCCATGTTTTTTCAGCGGCGCTGAGCATCGGGTTATCGGAAACATCATCCGCCGCGCGGGCAAAATTATAATAGGCGTGGATATGCGGGCGAAGTTCCGCGCGAATTAAGAACGAGCCCACCGGGAAATTTTCGGTGTCTTTGTTTTTGCCGCTGGCGGTCTCGATGGCTTGGGTCATGTCAGCAATATCCGTTGGCTTTAAACCAGAAAAGTGCATCGGTAATGGCTTCAGCCGCTGGGCGATGGGTATAGCCAAGTTCACGCTCCGCTTTTTGGGAAGAAAAATACATGCGATGGCCAGCCATGCGCAGGCTATCAACCGTAAGCAGCGGTTCGCGGCCATTTATGCTGGCAATCGCTTCCATCACGGCGGCCACGGGGAACAAGGCAAGGCGCGGCAGTTTGGTGGTGGGCGCCTTCATGCCGGCTTTTTCGGCGATGATGGCGAGAATATCCGATAACGGCAGATCCTGACCGCCCAGCACGTACTTCTCGCCTACTTTGCCTTTTTCAAAGGCCAGCATATGGCCGCGTGCCACATCATCCACATGCACAATATTAAGGCCCGTATCCACATAAGCCGCGATAAGCCCGCGCACGGAATCCACAATAATGCGACCCGTGGGCGTGGGTTTGATATCACGGGGGCCGATGGGTGTGGAAGGGTTGACGATGACGGCAGGCAGACCCTGCTCACGGCACATATTTTCCACCACGCGTTCCGCCAGATATTTGGAACGCTTATAGGTGCCGATCATATCGGCTTCTGTGACGCGCGTGTTTTCATTGGCGGGTGCGCCATCTGCTTCAAAGCCCAGCGTGGCAACCGAGCTGGTATAGACAATCTTTTTCATGCCGGCTTTGAGCGCCGCGTTCATCAGGGCGCGGGTGCCGCCCACATTGGCATCCATCATCTCCTTCGGGCGGGGCACCCACAGGCGGTAATCGGCGGCGACATGGAATAGCGCTTCGCAACCCGTGGCGGCTGCATTCAGCGATGCGTCATCCGTCAGGCTGCCTTCGGCCAGTTCCACATTCAGGCCGTCAATATTCCTTTGGTCGCTGTTTTTGCGCACCAGCGCGCGAACGCTATGGCCCGCCGCTAGTAAATGACGTGCCACCGCGGCGCCGACAAAGCCGGTTGAACCTGTTACCAGAACACGCAAATTTAAGCTCTTTCCTTAGGAAGGTGGGTTTAGTATATAACCGATATGCCTTCCCGCTTGGAACAGCTTTGTAGCGAACGCGGCCTGAAAATGACGGAGCAACGCCGTGTGATTTGCCGCGTCTTGTCGGATGCCAGCGATCACCCGGATGTGGAGCAGGTTTATAAGCGCTCCTCCGCCATCGACCCGCATATCAGCATTGCCACGGTCTACCGCACCATGCGCCTGCTGGAAGAAGCCAATATTATCCGCAAGCACGATTTTGGCGATGGCCGCGCCCGGTTCGAAGAATCACGCGAAGGCCACCACGACCATTTAATCGACCTCAATAGCGGCGAAGTCATCGAATTCACCAACGAGGCCATTGAAAAGCTGCAGGAAGAAGTAGCCAAAAAGCTGGGCTACAAGCTGATCGGCCATAAGCTGGAACTTTACGGCAAGAAGGCCTAGCCGCTCTACCTCATTCCCGCGAAAGCGGGAATCCAGCTAAAGCCGCGTCTGCGGCGAAAATAACGATCCCGATTATGGCCCAGTCCCCTGGATCCCCGCTTTCGCGGGGATGAGGTTGTTTTTAGTGCTTACGTGTTTGACCTTGCCCGTTTTCCACGCTAATTTCGCCCCGTCTTTAATCCGCCGTTGTAGCTCAGGGGTAGAGCAGGGCTTTCGTAAAGCCAAGGTCGGGGGTTCAATTCCCTCCAACGGCACCACGCTTCGCCAAGCAGGCTACGCGTGGCCAGCCACCCTCCCCGGCGGTCATGCCAAGAAAGCGATCATCTTACCGTTCGAAGCGTTTTGGCCCGCGCAGGCGGGGTGGGAGTGGTAAGGGCGGCTTTTCAAAATTCTTTTCCGGCATCAAGCGGTTTGTGACCAATCCGCTGTTGCATAAATCCATTCGCATCGCGCTGATCGTGGCGGTGTGGGGGTCTGTCGCGGTCAGCGTGGTGCTGGCGTATTACGCTTATGAAATCCCCGATATTTTGAAGCGCGCGGATTTAAAGCGGCACCCGGCGATTATTATGGAAGACCGCAACGGCCAGGTGTTTTCACGCTATGGCGATTACCATGGCGATACGATTTCGGTTGGCACCCTGCCCCGCTATTTGGTGAATGCGTTTATTGCCATCGAAGACCGGCGCTTTTATGAGCATGGCGGCATTGATGTGCTGGGCATCATGCGTGCCAGCGTGCGGAATTTGTTTGCAGGCCACGTGGTGCAGGGCGGTTCCACCATCACGCAGCAGCTGGCCAAAAACCTGTTTTTAGGCAATCAGCGCACCTTCCGGCGTAAAATTCAGGAAGTCATGCTGGCGATTTGGCTGGAGAAAAAACTCACCAAGGACGAAATTCTCTCCGCCTATCTCAACCGCATTTATTTGGGCAGCGGCGCCTATGGCGTGGATGCGGCGGCGCGGCTGTATTTCAATAAAAGTGCGCGGGATGTGGATTTGCATCAGGCCACGATTTTGGCGGGCCTGCCGCAGGCGCCTTCCCGCTATTCGCCGCTTAACGACCCGCAGGCCGCTGAAAACCGCGCGCGGATTGTGTTGCAGGCGATGGAAGACGGCAAATTCATCAACGCCGTGCAAAAACATAACGCACTGGCCAGCATGCCCGCGCCTTCGCGAAAACCCGGCGGTGGTGGCGAAGGCCGCTATTTTGCCGACCTTGTGATGGAACAGTTAGGCGGGCTGATCGAGGATCAGGATGAAGATGTGATCATCCACACCACCCTTGATTTAGGCATGCAGCGCGAAGCCGAACGGCAGGTGGCGGATATGCTGGAACATGAAGGCGCTGCGCGCAACGCCACACAGGCCGCCCTCGTGACCATGAACCAGGCGGGCGCGGTGCGGGCGCTGGTGGGCGGGCATGATTACAATAGCAGCCCGTATAATCGCGCGATTACCGCCAAGCGCCAGCCGGGTTCCGCCTTCAAGCCGTTTGTATACTTAACCGCGCTGGAACGCGGCATGAGCCCCAGCGATATGGTTTTGGATGCGCCCATTAACATCAACGGCTGGAAGCCGCAGAATTTCGAACCGGGCTATCGCGGCGAGATCACGCTGCGCGAAGCGCTCACCAATTCCATCAACACCGCGACCATTCGCCTGCTCCAGCAGGTGGGCGTGCAGAATGTGCGGCAGCTGGCCAATCGGCTGGGCATCAGTTCGCAGTTGGGCAATGATTTAAGTCTGGCGCTTGGCACCAGCGAAGTCAGTTTGCTGGATATCACCTCGGCCTATGGCGTGTTTGCGGCGGGTGGCCGCGCGGTGGTGCCCTATTCGATTGAATCGATCGATAGCAAATCAGGTGCGCATTTATATGTACGTCCGCAAACCCAGATGCCGCAGGTGGCAAGCGTTGGCGCGGTGGATGAACTGGATGGCATGCTGCACAGCGTAGTGACCAGCGGCACCGGCCGGCGCGCGCAGATTGGCGTGGATGTGTCGGGTAAAACCGGCACCACGCAGGATTATCGCGATGCGTGGTTCATCGGCTTTACCGACCGCCTGATCACCGGCGTGTGGGTGGGCAACGATGATAACACGCCCATGAAACAGGTGACCGGCGGCCTGCTGCCCGCCCAGCTGTGGCATGATTATATGGCCACCGTCGTGCCAGGTTCAAATGAACAGGAGATGGAACGTGGCAGCAGCGAAGCGCCGCACGGCTATAACCGCCGCGATTCCGGCATTCTGGAAAACCTGATCAATAATATCTTTGGCGGCAGCTCTTCGCATATTACCGTGGAGCCCAGCTACCCGGATCAGAAGGATTAAGCGATGGCCGTCTACACGCCCGTGCCATTTGACGAATTGCAGGCTTTCATCACCCGCTATGATATCGGCGCGCTGGAACAGGCCGATGGCATTCTGCAGGGCGTGGAGAACACCAACTATCTGCTGCGCACGACACGCGGCAAATACATTCTCACGCTATTTGAAAAGCGCGTGAAGGCTGAAGACGTGCCGTTCTTCATGGGCCTGATGCAGCATGGCGCGGCGAAAGGCCTGCCCTGCCCCGCGCCGGTGGCTGATAGGCACGGCGTGATCATTCAGCAGCTGCGGGGTCATTCGGCCGCCATAACCACGTTTTTAGAAGGCCATATGGTGGAAGAAGTGACACTCCGCCACTGCCGGCAGCTGGGCGGGTTGCTGGGCGAATTCCACGAGAAATGCGCGGATTTCCGCATGGATCGGCCTAATCCGCTGTCGTTCAGCGGCTGGGCGAAACTGGCGGAAGCCGTGGCGCCGCGCGCGGATGAGATTGCGCCGGGGCTGGCCGCATTGATTGCCGATGAACTGGCCTACCAGCAACGCCATTTCCCCAAAGCCGGCACGCTGCCCTATGGGCCCATTCACGCCGATGCGTTTATGGATAATGTTTTTTTCAAAGATAATGTGCTGAGTGGCATCATCGATTTCTATTTCGCGTGTCAGGATTTTTTTGCATATGACGTTGCGATCACCATCAACGCCTGGTGCTTTGAAAACCAGAAAACCTTCGCGCCGCTGCGTGCGCGCTCGATTTTGGAAGGGTATTATCTGGTGCGAGCATTAGACGATACGGAACATGCGGCGATGCCCACGTTACTGCGCGCCGCCAGCTTGCGTTATCTGCTCACCCGCACCTATGATAAGCTTAATCATCCGCCGGGCGCGATGGTTACGCCGCATGACCCGATGGAATACCGCAATAAACTGATGTTTTTCCGCGATAATGGCTTTGTTTTATGAGTAAGCGGGTTGAAATTTTTACCGATGGCGCGTGCAGCGGGAACCCCGGCCCCGGCGGCTGGGGCGCATTGCTGCGTTATGACGGCAACGAAAAAGAACTGAGCGGCGCGGAAGCGGAGACCACCAACAACCGCATGGAACTGATGGCGGCCATCATGGCGCTGGAAAGCCTTACGCGTGCCTGCGAAGTGGATTTGTATACCGATAGCCAATATGTAAAAAACGGCATCACCGAATGGGTGCCCGGCTGGAAAGCCAAAGGCTGGACCAAAAAAGGTGGGCTTAAGAACGTTGACTTATGGCAACGCCTTGATGCGGCCAATGCCAAACACCAGGTGAAATACCATTGGGTGCGCGGCCATGATGGCCATGTGGAAAATGAACGGGTCGACCAACTCGCCCGTGACGCGATTTTGACGCTTTGACAGCCGACAATTTATTGTTATATCATCGAAACAGTTATAACGTTTCTCCCATATTCAGCATGGAGCATGACATGGCTTTGTTCGCTGCAAATGATGTTATCGATCCCATTCCAACCCGTCAGAAGATTTTAGCGCTCGCGATTGTCATTCCCGCTGTCGCTGTCGGCCCTGGCTTGGCCTTTCTCAATCATTGGGCGAATTACATCGTTCCCCGCGATCAGTTCATCGCGTCACAAGCCGAGATTTGCCAGAACAAGGCCGCGCTCGCGCAAGCGGTGGCAACGATTGTGCAGGCAGAAGATAAATACGTGACGCCGCGTTCGCCCGGCGTGCAGGCGCTCGCAACCGCATTAAACGGTTGCCCGACTATATAATTTTTTGACGCTTTAAGCCGCTGCGCTGCTCGGTGCGCTGATAACCTTCAGCATCGCTTCGGCGCTGGAGACTTCGAACTGGCCGGGTTTTTCAACGCTTACGTTTTTCACGATGCCGTTATCAATCACCATGGCAAAGCGCTGGCTGCGCTGGCCCAAACCATAGCCGCTGCCATCCATTTCAAGGCCCAAAGCGCGGGCGAGCGTGCCGTTGCCATCGGGAAGTAACGTAATGCCATCGGCATTGTTCGCCTTGCTCCACGCGTTCATCACAAACGGATCGTTCACCGCCATGCAGGCCACTTCATAGCCCTTGGCCTTGAACGCGTTAAGGCTGTTCACAAAACCCGGCAGATGCTTGGCGGAACATGTCGGCGTGAAGGCGCCGGGCACGGAGAACATGACAACTTTTTTCCCGCGCATCACATCGTCGGTATTCACATCTTCCATGCCGCCCGCGCCAAGGCGCTTGAGGATGACGGAAGGAAACTTGTCGCCGGATTTGATGGTCATGTCGTTCTCCTGTTATTTGCCGCTTGCCTTATGCAGGCCGTCCAGAACCGCGTCTTTGGTGAGCAGTTCCGGCAGCACATAGCCCTGCGGCATGGCCGGGCCATAAATGATGTTAAAAGGTATACCGAAACGCCCGTAATCTTTCAAATACTGCGAGATGGCTTCGTTGGGCTTCGTCCAGTCGGCACGCATACGCACGATACCGTCGGCGCTTAAAGCTTCGCGAACGTCTTCTTTTTCCAAGACAAATTTCTTGTTGGCCTTGCAGGTAAGGCACCATGCGGCGGTTACGTCCACGAATACGGTCTTATTCTGCTGCACCAGCGCGGCGATGCCGGAACGGTCAAAATCCTGCCATTCGGCATCTTTCACGCTCGGCTCTTCCTTGAGCTGCATGACCATCACCCACACGAGCCACGCGGCAGTGGCGAGCAGCGCGACCGACAATACCTTGCGCAGCACATTCATCCAGTTACCCGGACGTGGCAGCCATGTGGCCACGGTGGGGAAAATCGCGATGAGAAGATAAGGCCCGGCCAGACCAACGCCGAGTGCGAGGAAGATGGCAAGAATTTCGGTGGCCCCGCCCGCCAGCGCAAAACCCACGGCGGTGCCAAGAAACGGCGCGCTGCAGGGTGTGGCCAATAACGTGGCAAAGGCGCCCGCAAAGAAATCTTTGACCAGACTGCCATGGCCATGCGTCCAGCTTAGTTTATCGGCCATGAAGCGCGGCAGGTTGATTTCAAAAAAGCCCCACATGTTGGCGGCAAACAGCAGCAGCACGGCGATCAGGCCGATCAGGAACACCGGGTGCTGGAATTGCAGCCCCCAGCCAACGCTCATGCCGGCATTTTTAATGCCGATCAGAATGAATGCCATCACAAGGAAAGACGCAAGAATACCGGCGGAAGTCGCCAGAAAGCTAAGCCGCACGCCCGTCTTGGTGCCGCCGCCGTGCTGGATGAAAGAAAGCGCTTTCAGCGCCAGCACCGGCAGCACGCAGGGCATGAGGTTGAGGATAAGCCCGCCCAGCAGCGCCAGCAAAATCATGAAGCTGAGGTGATGCGGCATATTTTCCGGCGGCACGGGAATGGTTTCAACATTCGTGACCGGCGCGGCTTCCGGCGGCGGCATAATGGTGGATACAGCGCCACCTTCAAGCTTCAACGGCGCTTCAACAGCTTTATTGGTGGTATGATCAGCCAGCGTAAAAACAAGCTGTTTGCCCGCTACATCCGCCAGCGGCGCGTTGGCATCCAGCTGCGCGATCACGCCGCCGTTTTCAGCACGGAAAGCGGTGAAGGGCAGCGTGGAGCCATCCCCCACTTCGGCGATCACTTCCACTTCGCCCAGCGGCTGCACGCTCGCTACATCCAGACGGATGGCCTTCTTGCCGTTATCATCGATGATATGCGCGCCATTCAGCACGAAAGGAACGCCCAGATCGCTTGCGATGGGCACGCGCGCATAAGCCGCTTTCAGCAAATCCGCCGCTTCATCGGCGGCAATCGGGCCGTTTGGAATATCCAGATCCAGCTGGTAATCGACGGGCACGCAGATATCCGCGCAGATAAGGATATTAGCCTTGGCGGACAGCGTGACCGGCTGCGCGGCATCCGTTTTGTCGATGATTAAAGGCAGCACCACATCGCCGCTATAGCTATAGGTGTTAATACCGCCCAGCGATTCATATTTGGGGAATGGATAGCGGAAGGTGGCATTGGCCAGGTTTTTAGAGGCATCCCACTTCAGCTGCGGCGGCAGGCCGGCATCGCCGGGGGAACGCCAATAGGCATGCCAGCCATCGGCCAGTTTCAGTTCAAGGCCGGCAGTGAGATGGCCGGGGATAATATTATCGGCAGCAATCAGGCGCGCGCTGCCCTGCGGCTTTTCCTGCCACGGGCTTACCAGCGCATGGGCGGGAGCAGCGCAAAACGCGGCCCAAAAGAATAGCGCAGCGGCCAGACATAAAAAACGACGCATGAAATGCCCCATAACACATAAGTTATAAATAGAGTATGCCGGAATTATGTTGAGAGATCAAAGCCGCTTCTCTAGCATTACCGCATCCACTTTAATTGAGTCATCGTTTGAAGCCTGAAACACTCCCCGCCAATCTGACCGGCCAGTTTCTGATCGCCATGCCCACCATGAGCGACCCGCGTTTCATGCACGCGCTTATTTATATCTGCAGCCATAACGAAACCGGCGCCATGGGGCTGGTGGTCAACCGCGGTTATGGCGCGATTGATAGCAAATCATTGTTCGAGCAGCTGGCCATCCCTACCGATGCCAGCACGCCGGATATTCCGGTGCTCTATGGCGGCCCGGTAGAATCGAGCCGCGGCTTCATTCTGCATGGCGATGATTTTATTCAGGACACCTCCATGCGCATTCAGGATAATATCGCGATCACCGCGACCATGGATATTCTGCACGCGATTGCGCGCGGCAAAGGCCCGCAGCGCATGATGCTGTTCTTAGGCTATTCCGGCTGGGGCCCTGGCCAGCTGGAACAGGAAATCCAGATCGGCGGCTGGCTCACCGCCCCGCACGATACCAGTTTATTGTTCGATCCCAACCTCGATCACAAATGGGAACGCGCGATTACCAGCCTTGGCTTCAGCCCCGGCCTGCTTTCCACGGAAACGGGCCACGCCTAACCCTATGTACGTACCGGCGAAAGCCGGTACCCATATTCCCACATTTTGACTGCTGATCGATGGGCCCCGTTTTTCAACGGGGCATACTTATTTATTTATTTGCCGGCAGGCTTCGTATATCGCTACCGCAGCAGCGTTCGAGACATTCAGGCTACCAATCGGCGGCTGGGTGGGCAGTTTGGCGATTTCATCGCAGCTTTCGCGGGTTAAACGGCGCAGCCCCTCGCCTTCCGCACCCAGTACCAGCACCACTTTTGCCGGCATTTTGATTTCGTGCAGCGCATGCGGGCCGCTTTCATCCAAACCAATGCACCAGTAATCCTCTTTCTGCAGCTTTTCGATCGCCTGCGCGAGATTGGAGACGCGCACCAGCGGCGTCACATCTAATGCGCCCGATGCAATCTTGGCGAGCGTGCCGGTGCTCGCTGCCGCATGGCGATCCGTCATCAGCACGGCGCCCGCGCCAAAGGCCGAAGCGGTACGGAGAATGGCCCCCACATTATGCGGATCGGTTACCTGATCCAGCATCACCAGCAGCGCGGCGCCGCTTTCCATGATGTCTTCCAGCGATTTTTCCGGCAAAGGCTCCGCTTCCAGCGCGATGCCCTGATGCACGGCCTGCGGGCCGACCAGTTTATCGATGATGCGCCCTTCAACCAGTTCTGCCTGCGGGCGGTTCAGTTTTTGCTTAGCGGCTTTGGCCAGCACGCCTTCCAGCTGGCGTTTGCCGCCTTCCGTCACCCATAATTTGCGGCAGGTACGATCAGGGTTCAGCCATGCGGCGCTGACTGCATGCACGCCAAACAGCAGCACATTGCCATTGCCGGTACGCGGAGCCGGCGCATCATGGCGCGGCTTGCTGAAATTCGGCTTTTTGCCGTGTTGTTTGTGGGGCGGTTTGTGTGGCCGTTGCATGACAGGAAAGTAACCTAAAATCTTGAAAAAAACAGCTTTTTACGCGAAAAGGGTTGACGCCCCCGTATCCGGTCTTTATCAGGGTGCGTTCTGGCCGGATGGGTGGCCGAGCGGTCAATGGCAGCTGACTGTAAATCAGCCGACTTACGTCTACGAAGGTTCGAATCCTTCCCCATCCACCAGCCTACGCTAAAGCTTCGGCTGGCAGGCCAGTTTGGCCTGACAGCTAAAACAAATAGGTAGGCTGTCCGCCGAAGCCTTGGCGTAGGCGGACTGGTACCCCCATCCAAAATCTGATAATTTGCATAACAGTGCGGGTGTAGCTCAATGGTAGAGCGCTAGCCTTCCAAGCTAGTTACGAGGGTTCGATTCCCTTCACCCGTTCCAGCCTTCGCTAAAGCTTCGGCTGGCAGGCCAGCGTGGCCTGACAGCCAAAAAAACCTGTAGGCTGTCCGCCGTAGCTTTAGCGAAGGCGGACTAGTTGCAATGCGCAAACTGCACCGCACTTTATCCATTCACATCTTTTCTTGCCCAAGCGGTTGTGTGTTTTCACACAAAGCGTACGGCACAAACATGTAACATGCTGTAATATCTGCATTGGTGCATCGCATGTTCACGTTGCACAAAATCCATAAAATGCGATCCAATCTTAAGATTAACGCAAACTAACACTTCTATAATTTTACCGAAGGCTCAGCATTTCACGGTGTTTTATGATGCACCGCACTAAGGAATGTTATGAAACGCGGTAAATATTTTAATATTACTTATATATTAAATTGCAGTGTTTTCTGTGCTGTCTTTGCCGCATCCCCGCTTTGCGCCCACGCGGAGAATATATCCGCCGATTTCACCTCAGGTAAAAGCCTGGCCAGCCTCGCCACGCTGGGCGAAGCACAGGGCACGGCGTTCCGTCAGGGCATTTCCCGCCGGCAGAACGCGCTGCATAGCTTTAGTACCGATATCGGCCAATCCCGCGTGTTTTTCGGCGATCCGCCCCGCGATGGCAAAGACGATACCGCCGGCAAAGTGATGGAACAGATCGGCAAAATGCTGGGTCTGGGCGATGTCATGGGCGGCGGCAGCGGCCCGGATTTCTGGTCGACCAAGTTCGAGCGCCACGGCAAAGTGAACGCCGCCGAAAGCCGCGATACCTATGAATACGACCTGCACGGCTTTGCCGGCGGCCTTGATATGAAGGTGAGTGATAGCTGGATGCTTGGCATGGCCGGCGGCTATTCCCGCACCAGCAGCAATTTTGAATCGCTTTATGATACCGCCACCGCGGTGGATGCGTTCCACAGCGCCGTCTATGCCAGCTATGAAAAAGACAACGCCACGCTGGATGGCATGATCAGCTTCACGTATATGGCCAATGCCAGCGAGCGCGGGCTGGCCAATACCGATGTGGCGGAAGCCAGGTCGCGCGGCTACCAGCTGTCATGGATGATGCAGGCGATGGAGCATTACACCGCCAAAGGCTTTACCCTCACCCCCATGGCCGGGTTCACGTTCGCCAGCCAGGTCATCAACGGCCTTGATGAAAAAGGCGGCGGGGATATGAATTTAAGCACTAATAGCACCGTCACCCACTCGCTGCGGCCCATGCTGGGCGTGGATATCGCCCGCACCTATGCAATCGGCCCCAATTCCAGCATCACGCCGGAAATTTACGGCACCTATAGCTATGAGATGATGGATAATCAGGAAAGCGTGGATGCACGCCTCAACCATTATAATATGGACTTCGATACGCACGGCAGCACGCTTAGCCGCCATGCCATGCAGGTGGGCGCCGGCCTTCGCTTCAATATCGATGAAGATGTGAGCGGCAAATTCAGCATCGATAGCGATATGCAGCCCGGCTCACACGACCACCGGGCGACATTTAGCCTGAAGGCGACGTGGTAATTTCTGTGTCATGCCCGCGAAGGCGGGCATCCACGATAGGCCCCAAGACAAAAAATATCCTGTTTAACTTGTCGTGGATCCCCGCCTTCGCGGGGATGACGATATTTCGTGCGATAAAAAACGTGCTTAACCGAATTTAACCACAAGCAAAATTTCTTAGCAGACGCAAAATTTTTCCACAGGGTTTTGGCGGGCAGTTAACCCGGCGTTATCCCTGTGTGCGTTAGGCTGGTTCATTCATACGAAAAATCATATTTGATGGGGGATTTCATGAAGGCACGCGTTAGCACTGTGGCCCGTTTCCGTAACCCTTTTCACGCCGCGTTGTTAGCCGCGCCCCTTCTTTTAGTCTCGTTCTCTGGCCATGCCGCGGAAGCCCCGCGTCCCGCGGGCCCGCCCCCGCAGATGAGCCATGAACGCCAGGGCCCGCCCACGGCGAGTGAAAACTGCGTGCGCCAGCAGAAAGATGCCGACCAGCCGGGCATGCGCGTGGATCGCCGCGCCGAGCGCCGCGGCGAGAGACAGGATGAACAACGGTTCGCCCAGCGCGATGCGCGGGGCGATGGCGCGCATGAACGCGACGGCCGCAGGGCCGATGGCGACAAAGTCATGCACGCCCCACGACCACCTCCGGAGCGTGAGCGCCTGAGTGCCGCGGAGGACGGCCAGTTACCCCCGCCGCATCGGCGTGCCGATTTATCAGCTGGCCAACGGTTCGCCCCGCCGTTGCCCGAAGACGTGGATGCCCCTCCCGCTGAATAAGCGTATGGCAATCCGGTCTTTGGAAAGATGGGCTTAAGACAGAACTGGCGGAGCTTGATAGCTCCGCCAGATTTGTTTTTATCCCCCTCCCTCCGGGAGGGGAAAGAAATTACATATTCACCAGCGGTTCAAACCCGCCCCAGAACATGCGCTTGCCATCAAAGGGCATGCCCTTGGCCATCAGCTTTTCGATGCGCTTATCCTTCATGATCAGCTTCATCACGCGCTTGCGGTCGTCTTTGGATTTATAGGTGATGAACGAGAAAAACACGACTTCGCCCTTCTTGAGCTTGACCGCCTGCGGGAACGACGTGACCTTACCTTTCTTCACATCATCCGCCACGCATTCCACGTAATCCACGGCGCCGAGTTCCAGCCAGATCTTGCCGGCCGCCTTCGACATCTTCTTATACGCGGCCACCTGCTTCTTGGGCACCGGCACAACCATGCCATCCACATACCTCACATTTTTCTTCAGCATTCAGACCTCCGTCATTGATTGAACTTCAGGGGTGCGGAACATAACCCGTCTGCGCCCAGAATTTCAAATATGTTTTACAGGAAAAGTTCAGCGGCCGCGCGCGGCGTTTCGCACAAACGGCAAGGCGATAACAATCAATATTCCCGCGCAGCACAGAAAGATGCCGCCGCCGATCACCCGATAACTCATGACGCCGATCACACCGCCGATCAGAAAGGCCAGCAGCGTCATGATATGCAGGCGGAACCGCGCGCGAATGTTTTGCCGTTCGGCCGTGGGAATAGCGCGGTTGAGAAGAAGACCGGTGGCAATACCGATATCGGTTGCCATGCCCGAGATATGCGTTGTGCGCACCCGCGCGTTGGAAATCAGCGTTGTGGCGGCGTTCTGCACGCCCATCAGGAAACTCAGGCCGACCACCAGCAGCGGCGTGTTATGAAAAGCGGCGAGAAAAATATCCGCCAGCCCAAGCCCGGCAAGGCAGATACCCTCCGCCAGAATGCCATAGGCAAAAACGCCGCGAATACCCCGGCGCCGCCCGGCTTCAATCAACACCGTGGCGGTAAAAGCGCCAAAAATAAAGGCAAGCACGACAACCAGAAAAGTCGCGGCAAGCGCCCAGTTGCCAAGCGCGGCGTAATCGGACAGCGAGGAAACATTACCCGTCATGTTGCCGGAAAACAGCCCCACCGCGCGAAACGCCGCCGCATTAATAGCGCCGGCCACCGCCGCAAGCAGAACAGCCAGGCGAATATCAATATCAACCGTGCGGCTTTCGCCTTCTTGAACCAGCATGGAACCCCTCCCCTGCATTGTGGCAAGCAGCGCCACAGCATTCAAGATTCGCCGCATATCTGCCGCATGGCCGAAGCACCAACGACGGCGATTTTCGCATTTTATATGATGGGTAAAGAAGCTGGCGCGCCGTACTGAACAGAACTGCGAACGAGTATGTAATTGAAATTCCACGGTGATTTCTCACCGTAGTGAAATCCGCAGTTCCTTGCCAATGATGATAGCGGCCCGCTGCAACACGTCAATCGTTTGCCGTCCGGTCGAGGGGGTCCAGCATGCGGTTAACCTCCTCGCCGCTGGCGCCCAGCATTACCGCCATCCGGCGCCGGGTAATCTTCTGCAGCTTCACTGACTGCTCGCGGAAGCTTTTTGGACGCCAGGAGCTTGGTGGCGCCTACGATGGCTATCCGTTCGCCGGGCAATCCAAGATAGGATCGTACCGCATCCCGCATCTCACCTCTTTCGAGACGCGAGAGACGCCCACGAACCACAACACGAGCGCTATCGGACGTTGGATGTTGGACCAGCATCGTTAACGACGGAAAGATACCGCTTAACACGTCCAGCGTATCCTTCGGCCAAAGGCCGCCGATCGCCACATCGTCGACGCGGCCCAGAATCCGAAGACGACCCGCCGAGTCAATTGAAACCATGTCTCGCGTGTCAAGCCAGTCGGAATCCCTGTCGCCCGCCCCCTGGGACAGGATGGGTCGTGCCGAAAACTTGCTTCTGATCTCCAGCCTGCCGCCGTTGGAGATCCTTTGCTCCGCGAACTCTAAGCATCGCCCTACGGTCCCTATCGACGCGTCGGTTCCCTCGCTATCGAAGTGTGTGAGCGACAGTGTCTCGGTGAGGCCATAGCCTTCTCTCACGTCAAGGCCGGATCGTCGGAAAGCTCGAAGATGCTCAACTCCGAGAGGAGCGCCACCAGAGTCGACAAGCACACCGGGAGTCCGCAGGACGACATCCACCACTCTAGGAGACGATAGGAGGGTTACAGGATTGCCCAAGATAACAGTTCGATCGGCATCCCTCGTTTCCTCCGGACGCAGCTCCACCAGGTCCTCCGGGAGCAATAGGCGCGCACCGGACAGAGCAGATAAGGCGACTCCGGCGACAATCGTAAAATTATACCAGGGTGGCAGCGCCGTGACGACGAGGGAGTCACGCGAAATTCCATACAATTTCTGGTAGTGGCTGGCGATACCAATCATATCCTCAAGCCGATAGCCAAAGTACCGTGGCGCGCTCAGACTCCCGGAGGTCGCGGTCGCCACAGCCCATTCGAAGTCGCCGGCGCGGCGGCGCGGGCTTGTCCGCAGTCGAGTCATTGACGGGACTGGGCCCTCCACACTCAGGTCGAACAAAACAGTAGCCAGATCCGGCGGCTGTTGGTCTGGCGAAAAGGTAATCACGCGGTGTCCTTCTGAGGCCAGTTGCCAGAGGGTACTCGCGTAGAGCAGGCGGTCACTGGATCTCAAGGCCACGACATCGTTCGCGGCAAGCACCGGAAGCGCCGATATCTGGCCCGCTGATAGACTCTGGGGACGGGACCGCATGACTAGCTTGCAGCCATCTCAAGCGCCCAATGAGGACATGCTCACGGTGCCACTCCTCGAGTCAAAGTATACCGAGATCAAATTTATGGGGAGACCCAACGCATCCATGAACTCTCGCACCTTATCCTGCTGCGATGAATAATACGATTCTAGAACATTGATGTGAATTGGCATCCGACCAACCGCCACTTCCACTGCCGCGAATGCTTTTCCAACCAGTTCGTCATCGGCCTCAACGACGGATGTCACCATTCGCCACCGACTGTAGAGTTCAGAGAGGGCAATTGTCTTAGCGTCTGGCTCATCGGGTCCGGAGAGTATGTCCAAGATGGCGGAATGAATGCCGTGCGTGTTGAAGTATGTTTCGAAAATCCCCTCAAAAATAGCGGGAGCAGTTCTATAAATAAGCAAAGCGACCTCGAAGAAAATGCACCCGGTGGCACAGATGCCATCGACGTCCTCGAACAGTTCGACATATGACCGTGGTGTGACCCTAAAATAGAGGTTATCGCCCAACCTTTTCACCCGTCCTGGGTGCGAGGAGGCAATGACTCTGCGATAAAGCGCGACCGTAATCATTCGTACGATTGGTGACGACTCGGGAATCATTGACACAACCAGCGAAGGTCGAACGCTCATGAAGAGGCTCAGCACCTCTGTGGGGCGAAGGACACAGGATACGTGGTCGTCATCGAGAAGAGGGAGCACCGGAACTCGAGCGCCCACGCGGGCAAATTCATCAACGATCTCGGCTCCTAACCTGATACCGAGACGTTGGTCCTCATCTAGCAGTCGATCCAAGTGGATATGACCACACTCCAGCGAGCAAACTCGCTTGAGCCTGTCGGAGAGTGCAGGCACCAACTGAGCTGGAAATGCTATGGGCCCCACTTCGGTGGCTCTTGGAAGAGTCAGGACAACAGTGTCGTCTTCATAAGCAATTTCGACTCTGTCGGGAAAGATAGCGACTCCTTCGCTTCCTGAGGGCTTTGAAGTGGGCAGATTTGCTACTAGCCAACTTTGAAGACCGCGCGCCTCGGCGCCAGCTGGGTCGACGACAGGATCCAAGGAGGTTCGCTGCGAAAACTTACCTTCGGTGGGCGTATCGAGGGTGATGGTGGTCGAAAAGCTGTTCAGCACTACTCGGCAATAGTAGGCGGTCGCATAGAGTGCCTCGATCGGCGACAGATAGTCGAGGAGCAGCCTTGTGATGAAGGCCAGGTGTCGCTGCTGTCTGCGGGTATCGGTGGAGAAGGAAAAAAGAAACGTCTGATCGTCTTGGCGCGCCGCTAGAAAATATACGCTAGCCGCTTCTCCTTCGGTTGCAGACAGAGTCTTTGTTCGGGTTCGACCAATATCCATCTCGGTCCGCGATCGCGAAGCGAGAAACAACTCGACTAGGAATTTGAGTCGACTGTGGAGCCTCGTTGAGCGGCGAAGGCGCTTATCCGCGGGCACCTCACCCAACCATCCCAGGTCAACTATTCGGGAGAAGTGCACCATCTCCTGCTGAAGTTCGCGATTTGTTGCCCCTGAGCCCGCGGCAGCAGCTCCATGGCCCAAAACATTGGAGATGCGTGCAACTAGTCGGTTCGAATCTCCATGGGCGATTGCTGCTGCCATCGCGTGAGGGGCCTCTTTGCCTCGGTTGACTGCGATGGCACACAGACGGAAACCGATGTCTCTTGCGTGTCTTTGAAGTTCCTCCGGCGAGAGGGTCTGGGCAACCGACTCATCGATCGATGAAAACGCTGCGAGTAGTTGCAGCTCTCTCGACAGTCCAGCATTGAGGTATGTGGTGGTGGTGAGCATTGGCTTGCGACTAGGAGCGGGGTTCTAGCGGCGGCGTCGTTGCCTCTCGCGCAAATCGTACGGCAACCACCATTATTTTGTCCTCGCGACCCATTGCAGGTATCCCCAGGTGCTCATTTGGGTCAGTGTCGTAGATGCTAGTTGTTGTGATGAAAGGCGCCAATATTCTCATGGCGCCAATCAGCGTCCGCCTTAGCAATTGGCCACTAGCGTCCCGATCGAAATCTCCTTGAACTTCGACCTTCGTTTTGGAGTTGAGCCTCCAAAGATGTTCCGCCAACGTTTGGGATGCTTGACCGGTCATTCCAGACTGGTCCTCGTATGGCCTTTCTCGCCAACGTAGGCAAGATCCTTCGCTCCTCCAAACAAGACAAGGCAGTCGCATCCGGGGACGCGAAGATGATGTGCCGTCCACTACCTACGACGCCGCACCCCAGGATGGTCATCGTTCCGATGCTCATTCGAAATTCCTTGTGATAGCGACACAGCGTCTCGCGCGTTCACCTGGTCGGTGCCGCAACCACGCGACCAGGACCGATACCGACTACAAACTGTCCTCAAAACTCGACTTGCTCTGACTTAACGAAGAACTTTCCCGTGGGCCCCCCTAGGGGCAAATCCAACAACCTAACGACAGATTCTGCTCCACACTCAATCGAGTCAGGGGCTGACTCTCCCCCCATGCGCGTGGGCATCCACCCCGGACACACAGAGTTTACGAGGATGTTCCGCCCTTGCATTTCCTTGGCAAGCACAGCTGTAAGGGTATGCAACGCCGCCTTTGATGCGCGATACGCGTACCACCCTTCGGCCATTTGCCTTGGTAGGGCCATGCTGCTGACCACATTTACCACCCTGCCGTAGTCACGAACTACCATGTGCGGGACCAACAGTCGGCAAAGAAGCGCTGGCCCGAGCGTGTTCACCCGAAATGTACCCTCCAGAACCTCCCAGTCTAGCTTCAGCGCCGTGCCCAACTGTAAGTCGAAGCTGCCGCCGCCGTCCAGGCAAACACCAGCATTGTTGACAAGTCCGGAAACTCCATCAAATCGTCTAAGCAGATCCTCGACGCAGAGCTCAATCGAACCGGGATCGCTGACGTCGACGATAGTCGAGCATACATTGCGGTAGCCCAAGCGGCCCAACACGTCGAGACACCGATCTGCCGATTCTGGGCTTCGCGCCCCCATCACGACAATCTTGCCCTGTGCTGCCAATTGCTTGACTACCTCGAAACCAAGCCCCCTGTTCCCGCCCGTTACTAGTATCGCATCGGTCATGGCGTACTCACGTGTTGCAGCGAGGGTCTAGTCTCAAGGTATTGGCCTAACATCCGGAAAGGAGGCCGGCGGTGGAAGATTCCAGCTCGTCCCGCACGGACGCTACTCACATTGAGATCTTCTCGCATCTGCAGCTCAAGGTGGCGAAATGGGAGCGGGTGGCCGTTTCCCGGGACGATCGGGAACTCTACCTCGTTCTACTGGCGTCGGGTGGTGAAGTGTTTTTGAAGCGCCACTTCCATGCCGAGGGCTTTAGTCGCGAATTAGAAGCGCTTGTGCGTGTCCCCGTCGAAGTGGCGCCTACCCTCATCCAAGCCGATAGCAGGTTCTTAGCAATCGTCACCCAGCGTGTCCCTGGGCTACCGGCTCACCTGCTCAAACCTTACGAAGGGCGAGAGCTACTGCGTCGATCCCTGTCGCCATTCACCAAGTTGCTGGACCTCAGTGGCGTTCAACGATTGGACCCCGTCCCCTTCCCTACGCAGGAGAATTTCGAAAAGTACTTCGCTGAACTGGCGCACCTCGCCCATGTTTCAACGTCCGGGTTGGTGGATTTTCTGAGGGCGGACCAGCCGCTGCTGCCTTGCCACGGAGACCTCACGCCCAGAAACGTTCTCTACGGCGACCAAGTCCGTTTCATCGACTGGGAGTGGTTCGGGATTGCCCAACCGCTATACGATGCCGCCTGTTTGTGCCTTAGTCCGTCTCTTTGCATGAGCGCCGCAGAGCGCGTTGATCAAATGATGGCATTTGTCGCATCGGTCGAGGAACGGGCATCTGTGCCAATCGAGGCGATCGCCGGAGCATCCGTGGCCTGGGCCGTTCGATTTGCCGATGCGCTGGACCGCGGCCGAGCACGAGTAGACTTACATATGCCGTGGACCATCCCCCTTCAGTGCGCGGCGAATGCTCTACAGATTCTAACACTGTAGTCCGACCATAGGAGGGCGCTACGAATGACCCAGGAGCTCTGCCGTTTTAGGCATCCACCCGTAGGTGCCATGGTTATCTGGGAACTGACCCGGTTCTGCAACTTGGCATGCCTGCACTGTTGCACCGAGTCATCTCCCAGGCTCGCGCGCGACACGGATCTCTCGACCGAGGCAATTGTAAGAGCAATCCAAGAGATGCAAGGAGCTGGTGTAACCGAGTTCTTCTTTTCTGGCGGCGAGCCACTCAGCCGCTCCGACTTTGCCGAAATCGTAGAGGCCGTTGACATTGGTCGCGCAGAGGCCTTCGTGAATACGAATGGGTATTGGCTCGATCACGCCCTAGCCGAACGGCTGGCAACGAGCGCTCTTGGACGAGTCACGATTAGTTTGGATGGCTCTACTCCAGAGGAGCATGCTCGCGTGCGCCTGAGGCGTGATTCGTACTTCAGAGCGTTAAGGGCTATTGACGCTTGCAACGCCGCTGGCATTCCCGTGCGGGTCTCGCACGCAATCGGCTCCACAAACGCGTCAGGGCTGGAACAGTTCGTCGAAGTGGTCGTGCAGCGCGGGGTCAAGTCCATCGTGATGAACACGATCTTTGCTGCTGGCAGAGCGACAGCTCACCCTGAACTTCTGCTGCCACGCACCCGCTTAGCGGAAATTGAACAGCGCCTTGTATCTCTTCGAGATCAATACGCTACGGCGGGTGTGGTGATCGACTTCAGCTTTGGCGGCAACGAAGCGACGGACCTACCACGCGCCTGTGTGGCCGGAACGCGTGTACTTTACGTGTCTGCAACCGGAGATCTCAGCGGCTGTTCCTGGCTTTATAAACTGGACCCTGGCCGGTTCACGGTCGGAAATCTCAGGGTAGATTCCTTTGCCGACCTAGGGGGGCGGCTCCAAATGCAGGCGCAGGAGTTTTCTGGCGTCCCAGGGTGCCCATTACCCATGCTTGCTGAGCAGAGGCTTTGAAGCTCACATCCAATTGGCGTTCCCTAGCGCGCAGGCGCTTCTTTGGAAGGGATCTATTGCCCCGCCGAGTATTGATCTCACCTTTCGGTACGATCCTCGATTCCTTCGAGGGTGCGTCGGAGGAAAATGGGTGGTGGAGAACTCGCATTATTGACGATTTGGCGGTGGTACATGTCCCACAGGGAAGTGTTGCGGCGGATGCAGTTCTTGCCCTCGAACCGGGTCATGAGATTACATTTGTTGGCCTTTGCGGCTTGCTCGGCACTCGATCCTTTGGAGTGGGAAGTCTAGTAGACGTGGCCGAGGCAACTGCCTTTGACGGAACAAAGGGCTGCAGAACATGGAGTGTGAGTCCCGACGTCGACCCAGTCCGCGTGGCGACCGTACGGAACTTTGCCGATTCAGCTTCTCGCGATTCCCAATTAGTGGGCCGCTATGACTGCGTCGACATGGAGGCGGCTTGGATACTGTCGGCCGCGAGCGTCGCCCAATGCAGGGCCGCCCGCGCTCTAGTGGTCGTCTCTGATGTTAACTCCGCCGAAACGGCGTTTCAGACTGACTATCTTGAGACGAGCGGATGGCTCTCGGATGCGACGGCGCACGCCTTGACTAACTGGCTCTGACACACCCTCACGTCGAAGGGCTTGCCATTGTCTTACAGCCCACAGAGGTCGGCCTTTCTGGCGCGTGAAGGCGCATTTCGTCTTCCTTTGGCAGCCGGCTGGCGGCTGCCGGGCTGGGCGTTAGTGGCTGCGTCATGAACGCGGTCGGGGGACAACAATACTGAAATCAGCGCTCTGTCGTTCCCGCCCGTTGCGCGCAGGGAAGTGCCGCAGAATAGCAGCAAAACTGCCCGGACGCACGAATCCTTGAGTTTGGCATTTAAAACAGTATTCTACTAAGTGAAGCGGCGAGTACCGCTTCGGGGTGTCGAAACCTCGCAACTAGCGGAACTTAGCGTCGCCGATATTGAACGCTGCCTCCGGCCCTATGGCTGGGAGGCAGTGGCGTATGTCCAAGCCTCGCGGCTAAAGGCCCCTGCAATCGTCTAGTTGCGATTTTCGAACTCCCAGTCACCAGAGCGGGAGCGATTTATGCCGTCCAGATTGTGGAGTGTTGCCGTCGCAATAGCGATCATTGCCGATACGTGGTGCGGTCCTGTTCTTGCTGCGACGCCTCCCTATGCGCCAGCGGCGGGCGCATCGGTCTTCGCCTATCCCGGCAGGGTGTGCCCTGACGGGTCGACGCCGCTCGGCGAGGCGACCTACCAGAAGGCCGCCCAGTACAGCGGCGCGGTTTACTGCACGTTTCCTGCCGCCGAGATCACCTTCGCAGCGAAGTGCCCAGAGGGCTTCGTTCAGACTGGCACAGTGCCGGATTCGCGCGCGCCGTTCTATCGCTGCGCTCTTCAGGGGAGCGCCGCCGCCCAGGCTGCGGGCCACTGATGACCCAGCAATCTGCATCAGGGCTCTGCGGCGCGCTCCGCCTGTTCGTGGCGGCAGTCGTTGCACTATCTGTTCTAGCCGGAGGCAGCAGTGCCCGCGCGCAGCTTGGCGGGTCGTGCACGGTGAATGGCTCATACATGTCGCCGAGCACGGAGGGGTATGTTCTTAAATGCGTGGCGGGTGTTTGGGCCACATCGGTCTGGCCCACCAGCCAGCTCGGCACCGGCACGGCCGATAGCACCACTTATCTGCGCGGCGATGGTACATGGACATCGCTCACCGGCAGCCAATGGACAACCTCGGGCAGCGATATTTACTACACCACGGGCGCTGTTTCGGTTGGCACCAATACGCCATCTGGTGCCAAAGCCAGAATCGTGGGTAACAGCACCGCCACCAATTCAACGGCTTATGCACTCTGGGTAACCGGCGATCAGTCGGTGGCAAACACCTCAACCATGATCGGCATCGGGTCAGGGCCAACTTTCAGCGGTTCGGCGGTTACGCTTGCCAATCTCTATGCTCTGAACGCCGTACCTTCCAATAACGGCAGTGGTACTATTACTAACATGTATGGGGTGGTTGCACTCCCCACCAAGGCCAGCACGGGGCTGGTAACGACCATGTATGGTGTTTATTCGCGCTGCGATAACACCAACGCTACCGGCGCGGTGACCACCTGCTATGCCCTTTACCTTGGTACCCCCACCACCACCGGCGCGATCACCAATAAGTACGGCGTGTATCAGCAGGACAGCGCCAGCAACAATATTTTCGTCGGCAAGGTTGGCATTGGCTCTACGGCTACGCCGGGGGCCGAATTAGCCGTTACAGGCAGCGGCACGTTCAGCACCACGCTGAATGTTACCGGCACGGCGACGGCGGCCACTTTCTCAGGCTCAGGCGCGTCACTTACCAGCCTGCCAGCGGCTAACCTCACCGGCACGATTGCAGCAATCTCCGGCGTGAACCTGACCAACCTAAACGCCAGCAACCTCGCCAGCGGCACGGTGCCCACGGCGCGGCTTGGCAGCGGTACGGCGAACAGCACGTCGTTTTTACGCGGGGACAGCACGTGGCAATCCCTTGTGGGCAGCCAGTGGACGACCTCGGGCAGCGATATCTACTACACCACCGGTGCGGCGGCGGTGGGCACCACAGCCATGACCGGCAAGTTCAATATCAAGGGCGACAGCGTGCTGACAAACAACATCAGCTACGTCATGTACGTAAATGGCGTACAGTCGGTTGCGAATACTAGTTCCCTTGTCGGCGTTGGATCGTTGCCATCATTCTCTGGCTCCGCTGCTACCCTTGCCGGACTTTACGGCGTCTATGGTTCGCCACAGAATACTGGCACCGGAACCATTACAAGCATGTTTGGCGTTGTGGGCATTCCGCAGAAAACCAGTACAGGACCGGTGGGAAGCATGTACGGCCTGTATAGCCGTTGTGATAATGTGAACGCGACCGGCGCGGTCACCAACTGCTTCGCCTTATACTTGGCCACCCCGGCCACCACTGGTGCGGTCACGAACAAATATGGCGTATATCAGGACGACAGCGCCAGCAGCAACATCTTCAACGGCAACGTCGGCATCGGCGCCACCACAGCGCCGGGCGCAGAGCTAGCGGTCACGGGTTCCGGCACGTTCAGCAGCACGGTCACGGCTTCCAGCTTCTCCGGCTCTGGCGCGTCGCTCACCAACTTGCCCGCGGCAAACCTGACCGGCACCATCGCGGCAATTTCCGGCGTGAACCTGACCAACCTGAACGCCAGCAACCTTGCCAGCGGCACGGTGCCCACGGCGCGTCTTGGCAGCGGCACGGCCAGCAGCTCAACCTATCTGCGTGGCGACAGCACATGGGCGGCGCCTACCTTTGCCGAAGCCGATACGCTGGCCACGGTTACGGGCCGCGGCGCCAGCACGACCACGGCATTGACGTTTAGCGGCGGCGCCACAACCTTGGGCAATGCTACTTCCAACCGCATCGATTGGGGCACGGTAGGCGTTGCGGCGCCAGGCGCCAACAGCACGGGTGAAAAGCTTCAGCTCTATGGCACCGCCGGCGCGGTGGGCGCAAGCGATTACGCCCTGGGTATCGAAAACAGTAATATGTGGTTCAATACCGGCGGCGGCTTCAAATGGTATGTGGGCGCTGTCTCGAAGATGACGATGGACAGCTCCGGCAATCTGACCGCCACGTCCTTCTCGGGCTCGGGCGCTTCACTTACCTCGTTGAACGCATCCAACCTTGGCAGCGGCACAGTACCAGTAGCGCGCGTGAGCGGGTCGTATACCAGCATCACCGGCACCGGCGCGCTGGATGCAGGCTCGATTACCTCGAATTTCGGCAACATCAATATTGGCGCCTCGACATTTACCGGCAACGGCTCAGGCTTGACGACGCTGAACGCCAGCAACCTTGCCAGCGGCACGGTACCTACCGCGCGGCTTGGCAGCGGCACCGCTGACTCAACCACCTTCCTGCGCGGGGACAGCACGTGGCAGACGCCGTCTTCAAACGTCAATGTCCAAACTTTCACTTCCAGCGGCACATGGACGAAGCCATCAGGCGTCAACATGGTCTTTATGGAATGCTGGGGCGGTGGCGGGAGCGGTGGTAGAACGGCGAGTGGTTCCAGTGGCGGCGGCGGGGGCGGCGGCGGGTATGCATTCCGGACAGTTCCAGCCTCATACCTATCCGCCACTGTCACGGTGACAATCGGCGCTGGCGGGGCAGCAAAGACCGCAACTGGCAATGGTAATAACGGAAGCAATACCACCTTTGGAAGCTATATGACCGCCTACGGCGGTGGTGGGGGCGCGCAAAATTATAGCGGTGGCGGCGGGGGCGGAATGCTGGCCGCAGGCAGCAACGGTAGCGCTGGCGGCGGCGGCGGAAGTCCGGCAGCGATGAGCGGTAATGGCGGCGTATACAATACTAATAATAGCGGGCAATGCGATGTGGCACCTACTGACGGTGTTTTCGGTGGTGGTGGCGGGGGCTGCCCAATCAACGTTGCTGGTTCAATTCCAGGGGCAGACTCCCTTTATGGTGGTGGGGGTGGCGGATCGAAAGGAACCACTACAGGTGCAGGTGGAACATCAGCCTTTGGCGGGAATGGCGGCGCAGGCGGCGCTACTGGCGTTAATGGTTCCCAGCCGGGCGGCGGCGGTGGAGGGAGTGTTGGCGCTAACTCTGGCGCGGGCGGCGCGGGCCAGTGCAATATTACGGCATGGTAGGTGTATTGCTGAATACAGCGAATGCGATGTGGGTCTTATCTAGAACAGGCTCATTTTGAAATAGAATAGGAAACTTCACCGGAGCCCATGTGGCGGCGGGAGTTACAATGCCAATTCAGGCGCCGGCGGCGCCGGGAAATGCGTCGTTACGACATGGTAGGTACTATGCGTAATGGCGATCAACCGAGCGGCGTCTGGAGAGAGCGGCTTTGAGCCCAGACCAGGGGCAATCGGAGCTCCTTCCCCGCTAGGCTGGCGGCACCTTGCAGCGTATCAATGGTCGCGCTGCCATTGTATATTCCCACATCCTCTGAGCCAGCCTGCGCTCTTCCTCACCACATACAGCCGCGTAGATCGCAGTCGTCTCCATGCGCGCGTGCCCAAGCCAGCGCGCGACAAGATTGAGTGGGATGCCAGCTGAGATCGCCCACACCGCAAAGCCATGCCGGAATCCCTTTGGCGAGGCGGCCGGGCCGCGAACCCCTGCCCGCTGGCATAGCACCGCAACCAGGCGCCATGCGGTGACGCGGCACCACGGCCAGAGGCGGCGATCGTGGAACTGGCCACAGAGATCGAACACGCCGAGGAACTGGTTGATCAACTGCATCGGCACGGGAACCTCCCTGACCTGAAAGCAACCGCGCTTTTTGAGCGTGCGGATGCTGATGACGCCCGTATCCGCGTTGATGTCCATGCCGCGCAGTCCCAGCACCTCGGAGACGCGTCCGCCCGTAGCCGCAAGCGTCTCCAAGAACAAACGCTGCTCTGCGCGCAGGACCGAGGCTGCGGCCAGAACCCGTTGGCATTCCGCACGTGTGAGATACTTCCGCTGACCGTCGGTGCGGTAGAGGCTCGGCGTCCTCTGGTGATAGCGACCAACTCCCGATGAGCGCACAGGGCTTCCTTTCAGCCCCCAAGCCGCAACTCTTCGGTAGAGATTGTTGCACCGCGTGCGAATACAAGGCACTATCCGGCTGTCTGGACCGCGCGTGAGGCATGACGCCAAGCCCGTTCCGGTCCTAACCGATTGGGATTTATGGGATTTCGGTCGATGTAGCAGTCTCTACCGGATTGTTGCACAATCTTTATTCAGAATTACTTACATTTATTACTTTCACCGCAAAAGCACTACACTACTCAGATCACAAATGCAGGAGATCATCATGATGGGTCTGCGAGATTCTCGTTCGGCGATGTTCGCCATAGCCGCTGCCGCGATGATGTCGGCAAGCGCTGTCCCCGCCCTCGCGCAGGACGCAAAGATCACTCCGGCTGCCACGACGACTGTGGTTAGCGAGGTGCCCCCGCTCGAAGATTTTCTAAAGGTCTGCCAGCCGCTGATCGACAAGTACAAGGGCCTGGAAAATCCGCCAGCATCGGGACTTGCGGA
>JBEHYA010000009.1:0-35369 GCA_048498415.1 Pseudomonadota bacterium | reverse complement strand
GACCGACCGCATCATTGCTTCGGGCAACGCCGGTATCAATACCGTGCGCGCCGCGATCTTATCGGCTTCCAACAACACCAATATTTTTAAAGAAGGCATGGAAGCAAAAAGCATCGTGATCGAAGGCCAGCTGCACGATGCGCAGGCCCCCGCCAGCGGCGAACCCGATATCGCGGAAGTCGCCAAATATAAAACCGACGCCATCAAACTGCGTTCGGATATTGGCGGCGTGATCGACTACCAGGGCAAGCTCAACGACACGCTGACCGAAATGCAGGTCACCCTCTCGAAGAATATCGAGCATCAGGGCGAGACCGAGGGCCAGAAGAAGGTCGTGCAGGGCACCAAGAAGTCCATCACCGTGCTGGGCCGCGATGCCCTCACCACAGTGGCGGGCAACCTGGAAAGCGTGCTGCACAACCTTGCCGCCGACCAGACGGATGAGATCCAGCAGGCGGTGGTGGTGTTCTCGGCGGCGGCCCAGGAAGTCAACAAGGGCACGGTGGAGGGCATGATCCTGCGTCAGGGCGAAATGCACGACAAGGACATGGCGCTTCTCGATAACACCATCCAGCGCCTCAACGACAGCCGCGAGATGATCGCGCGCACGCTGGATATCGCCGTCAATCAGGGCATCGAACACGCCGAGAAGCAGGCGGCGCTGCGTGATGCCACTGTACAGCTGGAAGAGGCCAACACCACAGCCCGCCAGATCACCGGTGAAATGAGCGATGCGCTGGTGAAGGACGGGCCGAAAGATGCGGCCGCCCCCGCAACTCCGGAAAACCCGTCGCGTCCCGGCGCGGGGCCGCTGCCCAAAACCGGACCGGTGCAGATGCTCGCCGCGTAACGACGGATGAAGACCTGAAGGCGTTGGCGACACAGGTTCGGCGCCAACCCTTCAGGATTTTTCCCACCCCACTTCTGGTTTTGGAGTTTGTATGACGCTGCCTAAATCCATCCCCATGCTTGATATCAAAGGCTACAGCTTTCTGCGGGAAATCGACTTCTACGAATATAAGCTGCGCCTGGAAGCCCATAGCAATGGCGCCGCGCCCGCCGCCGCGCCCGTTGTCGTGCCCATGACGCCGCCGGCGGGTGCCGAGGCGGAAGCGCCCAAACCTGCCATTCCCCGCGTGGTCGGGTTCGTGGAAGAAATGGTGCAGATGCAGGAGATTTTGAACTCCTCCATGACCAACAGCGTCTATGTGCGCGGCGAAGAAGGCGTGGGCAAAAGCGCGCTGATCATCGAGCTGTTGAACGAAGTGGCGCTGGGGGAAGTTGCGCCAAATTTGCTTAGCAAAAGCTATTTCACTTTCGATTTGCACGAATTTTCCAAGCTCTCGCCCGCCGATCAGGTCAAGCAGTTCGACGAGACGATGGATTTTCTTTCCAAAAAGAACAGCCTGCTCATCATCGACCGCATCGACGATTTTTTGGCAAGCTGCGGGCCGGATCGTTCGCGCCGGCTGATGGGCTCGCTCATTAACGCGCTGGAAAACGACCGCGTGAGCGCGGTGATCACCGCGCAGACCCAGAACCACGACATGCTGGATACCACCAGCACGCTGTTTTCCAGGTACTTCAAGCAGGTGGTGGTGGGCGAACGCACAAGCGAAGAAACCCGCGACGTTCTGCGCCTGATGGTGCCGCGCTTTGAAGCCAAGCATAACGTGGTCATTGGCGATGATGTGGTGAGCGAGCTCGTGCGTCTCGATCAGCGTTTCCCCGGCCGCCTGCGCGGGCAGAAACCCAATAGCCTGGTCGAATTCCTCGATCAGCTGGCCGCCAGCGTCAATATTTCCAAATTCGGCAAGCCGGTGGAATTGCTGGAACAGGAAGAGCAGCTGGACAAGCTGAATGCCGAGCTTGCCGCGCTGCGTTCATCGTTGCGGCCCTCCATCAAGAAAATCGCCGCGGCGCAGGAAAAAATCACCGCGCTGAAAGCGGTGATCGAGCCGCAGCTCAAAGCGTGGAACGAAAAATTCGGCGCGCTGCGCAAAGACCGCAGCGACATGGTGGAAAACCAGAAGAAGCTTTCGCCGCTGCAGGAGAAGTTCGACGCCTACCGGCTTTATAAGGATAAGCTGAATGAACAGCGCGCCCGCGGTGAAAACGTAACGGAAGCCGACAATCCGCCCAAGCCGCTTACCGCCGATGAAGTCGCAAGCCGCGATACCTACATGGGCGTTATCAAGGCGTTGAAAGAACGCATCCCGCAGCGGGAGAAAGCGCTGTTCGCCGATACCCCGCATGTGACGGTAGCGGATGTGCAGAACCGCTTTTCCAAAGTCACGGGCCTGCCGGTTGTCGGCAACAACGCCGCGCGGCTTTTAAGCGTTGAAGAAGCGCTGAGCCAGAACCTGTACGGGCAGGACCATGCCAAGCGGGCGGTCGCCAATGTGTACCGCACGCGTGAATCCGGCATGAGCGACCCCAGCCGGCCTGCGGGTGTGTTCTTTTTCACGGGCGATCCCGGCTGCGGCAAATCGGAGCTGGTAAAGCTGCTTGCCCAGTTCGATGGCGCGCCGCTGATTAAATATAACATGAGCCAGTATACCGAGGCCTCCTCGGTCTCGCGGCTTTCGGGTGCCAACCCCGGCCTTGTGGGTTTTGGCGAAACGGTAACGTTGCCCGATGCCGTGCGCTCCCGGCCACGCAGCATCGTGTTCCTCGATGAAATCGAGAAGGCGCACCCGGATGTGCAGCGCCTGATCATGCAGATGCTGGAAGACGGCGAAATGCCCGATAGCCACAACGAAATGGTCTCGTTCAAGGACTGCATCATCTTCATGGCATCCAACGCGCTTACCGATAAGGATTTTGCGGCGGGCGAAAAGCAGAACGATGCGATTGTGCGCCAGAAACTGACGGGGGCGGCCAACCCCATCACCAACCAGCGCTATTTCCTGCCGGAATTCATCACGCGCATCGACGCCGTGGTGCCGTTCGATGCGGTGACGGCGGATATCGCCAAGCTCATTCTGCGCAAGGAAGTGCGGGATATCAATCTCAGCACAAGCCCGCGCGGTTACATGATGGAACTGGGCGATGCCACCGTCGATCAGGTGATCCAGGCTTACTTCAACCCGTCGCAGGGGGGCCGCAGCATCCGCCAGCTCAGCAAAAACGTGCTGCGCCCGCTGGCTACGCAAGAGCTGCTGGCGCATCAGGTCACCGACGCCCCGCCCGAAGACGACGAGCTGCGGCCAATGGCCATGACGATTGATGACGGCGTTATCCGTATCGACGGCCACAGCCTGGGCGCGAGCGACGTTCCGTTGCCCGGCCCGCAGGAACCGTCACGCCCCAGCTTCACCGCTGCCGCTACCGCCACTACGTCGGCGGCTAACCCATAGTGAGGATGACCATGACCGACCCGAAACAGGATGATTTCAGCGATCTGGAACGCCGCCTGGCCGTGGATGCCGCGCGCAAACGCGGCGAAGACGCCAAAAAACCGGTTATTGATGCCGGCGATATCGTGCAGGGGGCGGTTACCCTTGGCACGCGCGCCGTGGTGAAAGGCGCGATTGTCGGGGCCACCGCCGTTGTGCGCGGCGTGGTGCAGGCGCAGGACGAACTGGCGGCCGAACAGGCCGCCAGGGAAAAAGCCGCGCATCCGGAAGCCGCGGCCCATGCCGCCGCCGCGGAAGTGACCGGCGCGAACGTGCCCGCCGCCGCGCCGGCGCCCGCCAATGATTCAGAAAAGAAAAACTGGTTCGAGCGCAAGCGCGATGCGCTGGACGCCAAGGTGCACGACCTTGCCAATTCCAAAACGCCGCTGCGTTACCGGTTTTTATTATGGGGCGCGCGGCAGGCGGGGCGCTTCTGGGGCTGGTCGGGGCGCACCTATCCGCATGTGCTGCGCCCGGTGCGCTGGGCGGCGCATAAATGGCGCGATTCCATTCATAAGAAAATCCAGGCCAAAAACCGCCAGCCCAATGACTGGGAAAAGCTGGGCATGCGCGCGCTTTCCATTGGCGAGCATAACGGGCCTCTGGCGCATGGCGGCAACCGGGTGATGAACATCATTTCGGCGGGCTTTGGCGTTTCCATGGCGCTTACCGGCCTGGTGGGCGGCGCATGGAACTACGGCACCTACACGCAGATGGATGATGTGCATATTTCAAATGTGCTGCGCGGGGATAACGGCGACGACGATTATTCCACCGAAATTCACGGCTATTTTTTGAATGACAAGGGCGAGCGGGTGGATGAAATATTTATCGAAGCCAAGACCAACCCGTTCTATGCCGTATTCTATCCCGAAAATCTGATTTCCGGGATCAAGCCGGGGGATGTATGCAGCTTCGGCCTCTCGGGCTCGCCGCTGCGTTTCTCCAAATTCTTCGCCATTCCGCTGCCGTGGAATTTGAGCAAGCAGTGGAAGATCAACCCCACCCTGGTCTGGGCGCATTGCGTGGGCGAAGACGACGCCAAATTCGCCCCCACCGCGCTGGATTATATGCAGATGGAGCCCGGCGCAAGCCTGTTCCAGCGTGATCTGGCGGGCGTATCCGACCAGTGGCATGCCGCGCATGGCGATGTGGTCGCGGCAAAAAGCGCCGGCTTCACGCCGGATGACGGCACGCTGGGCCTGCTGCGCCCGCGCACGCCGCGTGCCGATCTAGGAAGCCAGCTGCTTTTGCAGGCGTGAATGAATCTCTTGCAGCCTGCCTTTCTTCGGCCGCGCGGCGGCCAGCTGGCGGATGACGGATTGTTTCTGTTCCGGCGTCAGCAGCTGGCCCACGCGCTTGAAAAACTCTTCCGCCGCGCCGGCGAAAGCCGGGTCGGCCCGGCCGACCCAGTGGATGGTCTGGTCCAGCAGCCGGCCGGAGATGCGTTCGGGCTTGGCGAGAATCGCCGCGGCAACGCTGGAAAACGCCAGGCTGGCCTGCGCCGCGCTCGACCAGCGGGAGGTCGCGGCAAAACAGATGTCGTGAAACTGCTTATCCGACAGATTGGCGCCGTCATTATACAGCGCATGACCGAGGATTGTTTTGATACGCGGGCCGACAAAAAACATATAGGCCACGTCACGCCCGCTGATGAAGGAAAATTTCATCCACCCCTCCGCTTAGAAAATTCAATAAACATCGGTATAAGTGAGCATTCTACATGAAATAGCGATTCAACGCAAAAACAGAATCGCTGCTTTGCGCGCGATTTAAAAATTTTAAAAAGCGAATTCATTTTTGTAAACCGCATCACCGCACATGTGAACTGCGTCACGGGTTTTTGCATTTTGTTTGCGCGCGCTGTGAGACGCGTCACAGGCTTTTAAATACACAGATTTTCTTTCAGCGCACCCCCGCTCATCCTGAAGGCATCGGAGGACGGGATGGTTGAAGCCGCAATCGCATTCGCAGCACTCAATGCCGCCGCGCTGCTTGGCATTCCCGAAGACGAGCCGGAGCGTTTATTTCCCGGCAATGAAACCGGTATGAAGGATGCGTATCACCAGCTCGTTAAACGCTGGCATCCGGATGTTAACAAAAGCGACGATGCGAAAGACGTATTTGCGCATATCGGCGCGCTGCATAAGGCCGCCGAAGATAAATTAAAGGCGGGTTTATGGGCCAAACCGCGCACTTTTGTGTTTAAAGCGGAAGGCAAAACCTATCGCATTTCCTATGATGCAAAGGGGCGGTTTGAGCTGGGCGAATATTACATCGGCCCCACCACAGTTCTGTATGCGCTGGATAAATCATACGCCGGTTTATTCCAGAACGGCGTGGCGCAGATCAGAGGCCTGACATTTGCCGATGCGCGCATGCAAAAGAAATTCGCGCATATAGTCCCCACCGATATCAAAACCTATGAAACCGCCGACCGCTATATTTTAACGGTGCGCAAAGACCCGAAGGCGGTGCGGCTGGCAGATTTACTGGCGCATGAAGGCGGCAAGCTTGATTCCAAGCACATGTGCTGGATCATGTCGCGCATGATGAATATAGCCTGTTACCTGAAATGGGCGGGCCTCAGCCACAACGCGATTGACCCCACCACTCTTTTTATCGATCCCGAAATGCACAATGCCAGCCTGCTGGGCGGCTGGTGGCATGCGGCGAAGTTCGCAACCCGCCTGCCGCTGCTGCCCGGCTATGCCGCCGACATCGCCCCGCTGGACATCCGCAAAAGCGGCAAAGCCGATGCGCGGATTGATCTGGGGCTTGTTCGCGCCACGGCGCGCGAATTACTGGGAAACCGCACCGGCACGCGGCTGCCGCTTGACAGCACGCTGCCCAAACCGTTCGTCGCGTGGCTGCGCCAGCCCAGCAGCGGCGATGCCAATACCGACTTTAATGCGTGGGACAGAACCATGCAGGAAAATTTCGGCGCCCGTCGCTTCGTCGAGATGAAAACAAGTTATAGCGACATTTACAAACCGGGGGTGTGAGACATGCAAAAACCGATGCAACCGAACGGTTACAGCCTGCCAGGCTTTACCTGAAGCCGACCACGACTGACCTGACAGCTTAAACAAAAACATAACCCGACCGATGGCCGGCGCGATGTCCCTCTCGCCGGCCAAAGGGAGGGCTTTACTCAAAATAACGGAGGAAAACATGGGTGGAGATCCGTGGCAAGCAACAGCATGGACCGATTATTCAAGCTCGGTCGCCAGTAAGCCGCGCGAGGAAATCTTCAGCGATAAAATGGTCACGCATGAAGACCCGCGCAAATCGTTCGATCCGGGGGCCATTGCGCTACGTGAATCGCGCGATAGTGACAACCATCCGCGCTCCACGCCGGTGATTGTGGCGCTGGATGTGACCGGCACGATGGGGGATATCCCCGATCTGCTGGTGCGCGACGGGCTTGGCACTTTCGTGAACGAAACGCTGGAGCGTGAGCCGGTGGAAGACCCGCAGGTGATGTTCATGGCGGTGGGCGATATTGATGTCGACCGTGCGCCCCTGCAGGTCACCCAGTTTGAAAGCGATATCAAAATCGCCGAACAGCTGGGCCAGCTGTATCTGGAAGGTGGGGGTGGCGGCAATCACCACGAGAGCTATACGGCCCCGTGGTATTTTGCGGCGACCCGCACCAGCACCGACAGCTTCGAGAAGCGCGGCAAGAAGGGCTACCTCGTCACCGTTGGTGATGAAGAATGCCCGGATTTTTTAACCCGCGCGCAAATCAAGAAGGTGTTCGGTGATGATGTGCCGGGGGATATTCCAGCCCGCGCGCTGTTCGACCAGGTGAGCCAGCAATACGAGGTCTATCACGTGGTCATCGAGCAGGGGAGTTACGCTTCCCGCCATCTCGAACGCGTGCTGGATACCTGGCACGCCGCGATTGGCAAGGAACGCGTGCTCCAGGTCTCGGATTACCGCAAACTGCCGGAGGTGCTGGTCTCGGCGATCGAGGTGCATGAAGGCCGCAACCATGATGCGGTCGCCAAAAGCTGGTCGGGCAACACCGCGCTGGTGGTGGCGGATGCCATCCGGCATATGCCAGCCGTTGCCGGCCGGCCGGGCCGCGGCGCGCGCGGTGATTTAGTGAAGCTTGGTTACGGCACATAAGCCGGGCCGCCGGATTGGCCCCCATTTAACTTTATCGGAGATAAAAATGACAAAATACTCAGCAGATATCGTGGTGGGGGCCAATTACGGTGATGAAGGGAAGGGGCTGACAACGGATTATCTGGTCGCGCCATATGGCCGCGATGCAATCGTGGTGCGCCATAATGGCGGGGCGCAGGCAGGCCATACGGTGCAGCTGGAAGACGGCACGCGCCACGTGTTCAAGCATTTTGGCAGCGGCACGCTGGCAGGGGCGGCGACCTATTTAAGCCATTTTTTTGTCGCCAATCCCATTCTGTTCATGCGCGAATGGGACAAGCTGGAAAAAATCGGTGTGATGCCACGCGTTTATATCGATGCGATGTGCGCAGTCTCCACGCCTTACGACATGATGATTAATCAGGTGATTGAAGATATGCGTGGAAGCACCCGCCATGGCAGCGTGGGCGTCGGTTTTGGCGAAACGGTGGGGCGCAATCTGCGCCCGGAATATGCGCTGTATGTCGATGATTTGGCTGATCGCAATCGTTTAAACGCTATTCTGCGCCGCATTCGCGGCGAATGGGTGCCGCAGCGCCTGGCCAAGCTGGGTGTGCCGGTGATCAGCGCGGAATGGCAGACACGTTTTAGTTCCGAAGGTCTCATGGAGCACTTCATGCAGGATTGCGATACTTTTTTATCGCGCGTCACGCTGGCCGCGCCGCAGCTTCTGCAAAACTACGCGCATATCTGCTTTGAAGGCGCACAGGGTTTGTTACTGGATCAGGCGCGCGGCGCGTTTCCGCATGTCACGCGTTCCTATACCGGCCTCCGCAATGCGCTGGATGTAGCGCTGGAAGCGGGTATCGGCCAGTTAAATGTATATTACGCCACCCGCACCTACATGACGCGCCACGGGGCCGGGCCGCTGCTGCATGAATGCGCGGCGCCGCCCTATGACGGGATTGTGGATGCCACCAACGTGCCCAACGCCTATCAGGGCGCGCTGCGGTTCGCCTTGCCCGATATCAATCAGTTCCTTGCCGCCGTGCGGGACGATTTAAGCGATGCGCCGGCGACCCTGGATGTGCGCCGCCATATTGCCGTTAGCTGCATGGACCAGGTTGGAGCGCGCCTGCGTTACATTCACGACGGAAAAACATGCGATGGAACGCCGGAAGCCTATGCCGAAACGCTGCGCCGGTTAACGGGGGCGGGGGGCTTGCTTACCAGTTACGGCCCCACGCGGGCCGGCATGGTAAGAAGCATGCCAAAAACTCAAGCGTCTTCCGGCAGGATTTCTTTTTTAAGCGCGGGAATATCCAGCAGCACGATATCGTCTCCATCCATCGCGATATAGCCGCGCGTAATGAAGATGCGGAGCTGCTTGTTGATGCTCTCGCGGCTGGTAGCCAGCTGGTTGCCCATTTCCGCCTGGCTTAGATTGGCGCGGATGATGATCTTGCCGTCCTTTTCAATGCCGTAATCGCGGCTGAGCCGCAGCAGGTAGCGCACGAATTTAGCCGGCAGGCTTTGCAGCGCGATCAGTTCCAGCGTATGGGCGTATAGCCGCATGCGGTGGCACATCATGCGCATGATGCTTAGCATGACAGGCGGATGCTGGGTAAGAACAGGCATAAAATCTTCCTGCCAGATGATAAGCAGGGTGCAATCCACTTCCGCGATCACATCCACCGCGCGGTGCGAGTTATCGAGAAGCGACATTTCGCCAAAAATTTCACCGGGCTCCACCATGGTGATCAGCATTTCCTTGCCTTCCAGGGAATGCACGCTCATGCGCAGGCGTCCCGACATCACGGCCGCCATGTAAAACGGCCCTTCGTCGCCATTGTGAAAAACATATTCGCCGGCGCGGACGGTTTTGGGTTCCGCCATCGAATAGACGGTGTTGCGCACCCCCACGGGGAACAATTCGAACAGTTCTTTATATTGCAGCAGGCGGCGGGCGGGTAAAGGCATAGCCCCAGAATAGCAAAAAGCCGGCGGAATGCCACGCTTCAAGCGTTATGATTCAGCTGGCGCGCCGTTTAATCGGTTGTTTAGACTTATCGGCTACCTAAAACATAGACCGGCCTGCTTATATATATGGCGTGCCGGTCCGGCAGTCGTCATGGCTTTTCAGCTCGATCTCACATTCTGCAGCCGCTGGCTGGCCGCGCGCCCGGGCTATAGCAAAATCATTCTGTGTTTTCTTGCCGGCGTTGCCGGCGCCCTGGCGCTTCCGCCATTTGGCCTGCCGCCGCTGTTTTTTATCGGCTTCGCGCTGCTTGTGGAAGTGCTGCGGCAAAGCGAAAGGAAACGGGCCTATGCGGGCTATGTTTTTTTCTATTGCCTGGGCTATCACATGCTGGGGCTCTACTGGGTTTCTGCTTCGCTTTTTCAGAATATCGCGGCGAATATCTGGGTACTGCCGTTCTCGGCTATTTTACTGCCCATCTATTTGAGCCTGATCGCCGCCGGTTGCGCGCTGCTGTCGTATCCGCTGCGGCGGTATCCCGTCTGGCACGCGGTGATGCTGGCGGCCCTGCTAACCATCTATGAACTGATCCGGCAATATTGCCCGTTCGTGGGTTTTCCATGGAATGTGTTCGGCAGCGTATGGCCGGCCGATAACCCGATCGCGCAAAGCGTAAGCCTGTTCGGCATCTATGGCCTTACGCTTCTCACCTTGCTCGCGGGCGGGGCGGTCAGCCTGCTTTTGCGTTCACCCGCGCGCCCGCAATGGCTGTTTGCCGTTACGGTATGGGGTATCGTGGGCGTATTGATGGCATGGGGCGATCTGCGCCTTGCCACGACCACAACCGAATATGTGCCGGGGGCGATGCTCCGGCTGGTTCAGCCGGGCATTACCCGCATCATGCGCGCCGATCTCGCGGGCCGCATGCAGAGTTTTGCGACCAGCGTTCAGCTGGCCACCACCTATACCGATACGCGTCCCGCCTATACGATTTTACCTGAAACCGCCGCCCCGCATTACGTCAATGACGATAAGGGCATGCGGAAATGGCTGGGCCAGGCCGCGCCGGAAGGCGGTGTGGTGATGAGCGGCGCGCCGCTGCGGAACAAGGAACAGAAGCGCTATTACAACGGCCTTCTCATCGTGGATGGCGAGGGCGAGGTGCTTGGCAGCTATAATAAGGTGCGCCTGGTGCCGTTTGGCGAATACACGCCGCTGCGCAGCTTTATCGATCATGTGCCGCTGGCAACCGATGTCATTAATCAGACGGATTTTCTGCCGGGCACCCGGCCGGCCACGCTGCATGTGCCGGGGCTGCCGCCCTTTAATCCACTGATTTGTTATGAAGTCATATTTAGCGGCGCGATCCTTGACCGGGCGGATCCTCCGCAGTGGATCCTGCAAATCACGAACGATGCGTGGTTTGGCGATTCAGCGGGGCCATACCAGCATTTTGCGGCGGCGCGTTTTCGCGCCATCGAAGAAGGCCTGCCATTGATCCGTGATGCCAATTCCGGCATCAGCGCGAGCGTGGATGCGCTGGGCCGGGTTGAAAAATCACTCCCGCTTCTCGCGACCGGTATTCTCGATGTGCCGTTACCGCGGGCTTTGCCGGAGAGAACATTCTTTGCGCATTACGGAAAT
This sequence comes from Pseudomonadota bacterium, assembly GCA_048498415.1. Classification (GTDB taxonomy): domain Bacteria; phylum Pseudomonadota; class Alphaproteobacteria; order UBA9219; family RGZA01; genus JBEHYA01. The sequence goes on along the minus strand of JBEHYA010000009.1, from coordinate 24,236 downwards.
ACCATCCCAATCGGCCTTATACTTATATTATGTCTGGCCGGCGGCGTGACGTTTTTATGGCGTTTACCCCGGATTTAACAAAATATTAAACACGGGCGGGCCATGATCCGGCTCCTGCGCACACCTTTTCCATTTTCAGGTTGCCGACATGAAAAACAATTTTATACTCCCTTTGTTTTCAATATGGGCCTTTGCATTCGCCTTCGTGCTGGCGCTGCCCGCGCATCCCGTGCACGCGCAGGTCATCGAAGTGCCGGCCGATGAAGCCGCCGCCGAACGGGCGAGCGACCCGGCGACCGAAGACGATGAAAATCCGCGCAAGCGCCGCCACAAAGCGGAAGCAATCCAGGCCCAGCAGGAAGAACAGCCGCCCATGCCGGTTGGCCCTATGCTGAAGCCGGGTTCCAAATACCAGATTTCGCCCACGCCTTATGCGCAATTCTTCATGCACGCCCAGCAGCCTATTGAGTGCATTCCGCAGGTTAAAGGCACCATCGCAATGACGTCGCGCGGCACTTTCTGCACCTGCACGGTGTTTGAATACTGGAACACTATGAACACGGCTGACCCATGCCAGTGGCAGTAAAATCTCTTTTCCGTAAAGCGGTCTGCCGAGCTGTTTTTGGCGTGTGCCTTAGTCTGGCAGCACCGGCTTTCGCCCAAACGGGGGACGATGATCAAGATGCCCGCCCCCACAAGGTGAACACCTTGACGCCCGTGCCGTTCGTGCAGATGTATATGTTTGGCATGCCGCCGCTGCCCTGCGTGGATGATACGCAAGGCACGCTCGCGATCACCAAAACCGGCATGGTGTGCATGTGTATCGGCACGAACTGGGTTTTTGCGCAGACCACCACGGCATGCGTCTGGGATAATAAAAAATAAACCATGTTTGCGAGCAGTTAAGCCTGCGCCCACCCGGCGCCTGGGCTAAAAGCCGCCTAAATCAATACGTTATGCTATCGGGCGTATGTCGCCGTTAAATAAGCCTTTGTTAAAAAAGGCTCAGTAAACTGCATATGCAATTAATGCGAATTTTGTTGGTTTTTTGAAATATTAGGGGATGCCCCATGAAGACGATCAAGCCAATCATTCTTTCGATTGCAATCCTGGCTGCGCTCGGCCTTTTTGCCGCGGCGAACCCCGCTTTTGCCCTGGGCGATTCCTCGTCGGATACATCTTCAAGTTCCAGCGGTAATTCGACCACCACATCGACCAGTACAATCGCGGCCACGCTTGCGGACCTTAACTCGTCGCAGGAAAAAACAGCGACGAATACCGGTAAGGCTGCTGCGAACGAAATCGTCAGCGATCGTGCGGATGACGCGGCCGCTCAGCAAGATACCCGCGAAACCGTTTCCGGCAAAGTGACATACAAAATTCCTGCAAATTCCAAGGGCCCGAAGTTCCCCTCCCAAGGCAGTGTGGTTACCAACGGCACAGATTCATATGAAGGCGTGAAAGAAAACAACTCCACCATCGCGTACAAGGGATCCTCGAATCCCGATACGCAGCTCATGCAGATTCACAATGACTGCGTGGTGATCGATAATACAAATGCCAAAACGTATTTCGTGCCGGGCAAAGATATTCAGGAATGGACGCAGTATAAGCAGCAGGCCAGTGGCCTCGGCATGACGTTGCATGGCGTATGCCGCAGCCTCGATTTGCCAAAACTGTGCAATGAAAATGTGGCTGGCAGCAGCCTGGTGGGTGGCGCCAGCCAAACCGTGCACGCCGGTGAAAATTATACGGCGACGGCTGTGTGCTCGGCCAGCGGCACCCAGTGCGGTTCCTGGAGTTATAAAAATGCGACGGGTAGTTGCTGCCCGGCGCCACGCGTCGATACAAGCCTGGTCAACTGCCCGTCCCCCCAGGTTGGCAAGATCAATATATCCGTCAGCACGACCTATGCCTTGAATGGCAGTTCGCCCGGTTGTGTGCCAACTTCAAAAAGTACTGTTGACACATCCAACTGCAAGGTGCGCGTCTGTCCCGCCACGTCATCCGACACCGCCAGCAGTGCGTGCCCGTCGGGCTATACAGGTAGCAAGGTGACCACAACGACCAAGACCTATACTTTGTCGGGCGCCAACTGTAACGTCACCACGACAACGGCGGTTGCTGATAATTGCACGCCCAATCCGCCAACCAATAGCGGTGGCGGCGGTGGTGGCGGCGGTGGCGGCTGGGACCAGGTAAGCTGGACCGATAATGGCGACGGCACGCATACCACGACCATCACAAACTATAATTCGAACGGCACGGTGAATACCACGCAAACCCAGTGCGGTAACTGTTCCAATTCGGGCCTTTCCGGCTATTCCTCCGATATCCGCCTGAAGGAGAAAGTGGCGGATCTGGATGGAGCGAAGGGCCTGGATACCATCCTGAAGCTTCGCCCGGTGACATGGCATTGGCGCGACGTGGCGCAGGACAAGCTGGAAGGCGAGCAGGTAGGCTTCATTGCGCAGGAAGTCGCCAAGGAATTCCCGTCGCTGCTCATCAATACCGGCAAGGACATCACGCTTAAGCTGGCCGACGGCACAACGGAAGTGGTCAAGGACAGCAAGGCGCTGGATTATGCCAAGCTGACCGCCCCGCTGGTGAAAGCCGTGCAGGAGCTGAAAGCGGAAAACGACAAGAACGCTGCGGCCATCAAGGATCTTGCCGCGCAGTTTGAGGCTTATAAAGCCACGCATAAATAATAGAGACAGGAAAAACCAGCGATGAAAGCCATTTATCAACGTCTTGCCCTCGGTAGCCTGCTGTGTATGGGCCTTGTCCTTAGCACCGCGCCATGCTTTGCGTTTAGCGATCAACAGCAGCAGGAAGCGGTTGAAGAGGTTAATAACAAGACGGTGGTTGAAAAAGTCAAACCTGATCCTGCGGCCGATGCGGCTGCCAAAGCCAAAGCCAAGCAAGCGGGAGACGACGCCGCGGATGATTATCTGGCCGACATCAAGAAAGATACCGATACGGATCTCGATAAATATAACGATAAACGCGAAGACGCGTCCGATAAGGCGCATGATGAAGCGGTCGCGGCGAATAACGCCTCCAAAGGCCCCAACTTTTCTTCGCAAGGCGTCATCGGCACAGGCGGTTCTTTTGAAAACCAGAAAGAAGCGCACTCAACGATCGCCTATCCGGGCGTATCCAAAGCCACGCAGCTGATGCAGCTCTATGACGAATGCGTGGTCATTGATAACAATACGACGGGCGCTAATAAGAAGACCTTTTTCGTTCCCGCCAACACCCAGAAGGAATGGGATGATTACAAAGCCAAGGCCGGTAGTCTCAGCATGCTTCTGCGCGGCGTATGCCGCAGCATCGACCTGCCCAAATTGTGCAATGAATATGTGTCGGGCGACGCCTTATTGAATAGTAAACATCAGGATGTCTATGCCGGTAATACCTATACTGCACAGGCCAACTGCAGCGCCGGCAAGGCGCAATGCGGCGTCTGGACATACACCAAAAAGAGCGGTAACTGCTGCCCGGACGACGAAGTGCATAATAAGGATGTCAAATGCCCTACCGGCCAGACGGGCAAAATTCATATCACGGTAGGCGTGAATTATGATCTCAAGCCCAGTTCGCCCGGCTGCACCAGCAGTTATACGACCAAGGTAGATACGTCGGATTGCAAACGCATTATCTGCCCCGGCACCAAAACTACGACGGCCACGCAATCCTGCCCGTCCGGCCAAACGGGCAATAAGGTGACCATCACCACGACGACCTATAAACTGAAGGGCAATGATTGTGTGCCCACGACGACCTCCTCGGACAGCGACAATTGCCGGACAAATACCAGCAGCGGGGGTGGCGGCAATAATGACGGCTATATGACTATTAGCTGGCACGACAACGGGGACGGCACGCATACCACCACCATCAGCAATATCAATTCGAATGGCAGCACGCAGGACTCGATTTCCTACACCAAGCTGGAAAATACGTCAGGCCAGCAATCGGCCTATGGCTGGTCCTCGTCCGATATCCGCCTGAAGGAGAAAGTGGCGGATCTGGATGAAGCGAAGGGCCTGGATACCATCCTGAAGCTTCGCCCGGTGACATGGCATTGGCGCGACGTGGCGCAGGACAAGCTGGAAGGCGAGCAGGTGGGTTTCATTGCGCAGGAAGTCGCCAAGGAATTCCCGTCGCTGCTCATCAATACCGGCAAGGACATCACGCTTAAGCTGGCCGACGGCACGACGGAAGTGGTCAAGGACAGCAAGGCGCTGGATTATGCCAAGCTGACCGCCCCGCTGGTGAAAGCCGTGCAGGAGCTGAAAGCGGAAAACGACAAGAACGCCGCGGCCATCAAGGATCTTGCCGCGCAGTTTGAGGCTTATAAAGCCACGCATAAATAATACGTAGCGTTTAACCGATCATTTCCCGCCGGGTGCCTCACGCATCCGGCGGATTTGTTTCAGGGTGAATGCGCCCGCGGCCCAGCATAAGAATGGCAAGGCCAAGCGCGGATGTAAGGCATAAAATCGTGATCACCGGCAGGCTGTCATGCGCATTTAAAATGCCGATGCCGGTCGAGATGAACGCCCCTACGCTCATTTGAATAAACCCCAGCATTGCCGCCGCGCTGCCCACATTTTTCGTGAATGGCGCCAGCGCCATGGCGGCGGCATTGGGATAGGTAATGCCGGCGCAGGATAAAAACACGAAGAACAACACCATGGTGCCGTAAAAACCGATAAGGCCGGTGGCCACGCCCGCAAGAAAAACAACCCCGATGCCGGCCTGAATGGCGGCAACCCAGCCGAACAGCACGTCGCTGGAATACCGGCGCAGCAGCAGTATGTTCAGCTGGTTGCCGGCAATGAAGCCCATGGTGAGACATGCGAAAATGCCGCCGAACATGGCGGGGCTGATGTGATAGTGATCGATAAAAATAATGGGCGAACCCGCCACATAGGTGAACAGGCCCGCAAACGAGAATGCGCCCGCCAGCGCATACACATGAAACTGGGGCACCTGCAGAATATGCCAGAAGGTTTTCAGGATAGGGCCGGGTTTGAGCGAAATCGTTTTATCCGGCTGATGCCCTTCGGGCAAAAAGAACACCATCATGCCGCACAGCGCCACGACGAAAGCGGCAAGAATAATGAACACCCATTTCCAGCCCAGCCATGTGACGATCAATCCACCCACCGTGGGCGCCAGCAGCGGCGAGACGCCGATGCACAGGAATACAAGCGACAAAATCTTGGCGCTTTCATTCACCGGAAAAAAGTCACGTACCATGGCAAGCGATGCCACGCCCGCCGAACAGCCGCCCAGCGCCTGAAAGAAGCGCAGCACAATCAGCGTCTCGATATTCTGCGCGAACAGGCAGCCTAGGGAGGCCAGAATAAAAAGCGCAAAGCCGGCGTATACGGGCGCCTTACGGCCAAAGCGGTCGAGCAGCGGGCCATATAATATTTGCCCCAGCGCCAGCCCGATGAAATAGCTGGAGAGGGTGAGGGAAACGACCGCGCTGGTCGTGTGCAGATCCGCCGCCATGCGCTGGAAAGCGGAGAGATACATATCGATGGAAAACGGGCTGACCAGGCTCAGCGCGCCCAGCATGCAGATAAGGAAAAAGTTTTGCACACGAGAGCGCGCCATTATATGCCCTAGTAATTACATGCCGAGATAATCGGCTTTGCCAAGTTCCACGCCGTTGTGGCGCAAGATGTCATAGGCGGTGGTGACGTGGAAATAGAAATTGGGAATCACGAAAGTGAACAGATAATCCTGCCCCTTGAAGTGGCGTTCCTTGCGGCCCTTCACCACGATATCGCGGCTCTCGCTGCCATCAATCTGCTGCGGCGTGACGCTTTGCAGAAACTTCACCGTTTTGGCGATGCGTTCCTGCAGTTCGGCAAAGGTGGTCTCGGTATCGGGAAAGCTGGGCAGCTCCACGCCGGCAAGGCGCGCGGCGCAGCCCTTCACGCTGTCGGATGCGATCTGGATCTGGCGGGAAAGCGGATACATATCGGGCGCAAGCCGCGCATTCACAAAAATCGAGGGGTCGATGTTCTTTACCGTGGCATGCGTTTCCGCCTTTTTGAGAATGACGGAAAGATTGTTCAGAATGTTGATGAAACCCGGAATAGAAGCCTGATACATGGAAAGCGTCATGATGTTCTCCTGTGATATGAATAGAAAAAACGAGATAGGCTAAAATTTAGTCGCGGCAATAGCCTTCGTTCTTGCCCAGAACCAGGCAAGTGGTTTTGCCGGCCAGCCACTTCATGCCGGTATCCTTGCCGTTGCCGGCGTGGATGGTGACGGGCGCGGTGCCACGCGTAAATTGCAGGCCGTTATCCATGGGCGTGGCGGTGTAGGTGCGGATGCTATCTAATTCACGGATGCGCACGTTATAGGCGCCATTCGCCTTGGTGATTTCCATATAGGTGCCTTCCACGCCGTTCCATTTGCCCAGCCACGCATCGTAGGTGGCGGGGGCGGGCGTCGCGGGCGCAGCTTCCGTGGCAGCAACCGGCACCGGCGTTTCTTTGCCGCTCACCCAGCCGCCGCCAAGCGCTTTATAGAGATTGACGGAAGCGGTGAGGCGGTCGCGCATGGCGGTGATGCTATCCAGCTGTGCCTGATAAAGAAAACGCTGCGCATCAAGAACTTCGAGGTAATTCGAATAACCGGCTTTATAGCGCAGATTGGCAAGGCGCACGGTATCAGCGCGCAGTTTTGCCATGCGCTGCTGCGCTTCCGCACGCGTGGCGGCAGTTTTTTCAGCGCTTAGATTATTGGCAACGTCACCAAAGGCTTTCCGCACTGTTTGTTCATATGCGGCAAGCGCCTGATCTTTACGCGCCGTGGCGGCATCCACCCCGGCATCGGTGCGGCCCATGTTCAGAAGGGGCCCTGCCAGCGTGCCGCCCACCTGCCAGGTGCGGGCGGAGGTTTTGAACAGGTTATCGATCTTGTTGCTCTCCAGCCCCAGCAGGGCGCCAAGCGAAATGGTGGGGAAGTACTGCGCTTTGGCGACGCCAATATCGGCATTGGCGGAAACCAGATCCTGCTCGGCCGCCTGAATATCCGGGCGTTGTTCAAGTAAACTGCTGGGCGCATTCACAGCCAGCGTGGCGGGCACCGGCATTTCCTTCAGCTTCGCGCCGCGGTCGATGGTTTTACCCAGAATATCGGCGGGCGAGCGGCCAAGGAGAATGGCCAGCGCATTTTCCTGTTCGGTGCGCGCCTGCTGTAGCACGGGCACCTGCGCTTCGGCTGCCGCGAGTTCCGCCTGCGCCTGCTTATAGGTGAGTTGATCCACGGCGCCGTGGGTGTATTGCTTCTGCTGGTAATCCAAAGCTTCGCGGCGCGAAGTTGCGGTCTCGTTGGTGACCACCATCTGGCCATCAAGGGCGCGTAGGTTGAAATAGCTGTTGGCAATATCGGCGGCCACGGCCAAGCGCACGGCATCGCGGTTGGCCTCAGATGCCATGAGTTGCGCGCGGGCGGATTCCGAAGCGCGGCGCAGCTTACCCCATAGATCGATTTCATAAGTCAGCACCGCGGCGATGCTGAAATCATTGGAAGGCTTGCCGCCCACAAGCGCGCCGGCGGCGGTTTGCCTGCTGGGCGCCGCGCGTGCGGCGCTGCCTTGCACATCTAATGATGGAAACAGGAAGGAATCCTGATACGTCAGGCCCGCGCGGGCTTCCGCCACGCGTGCGGCGGCAATGATTAAATCGGCATTGCCCTTCAGGCCTTCTTCTTCCAGCGCATTCAGCACGGGATCGTTGAAGCTGCGCCACCAGTCGGCGGGAATTTGCGTAGAGGCTTCCGGTTTCGCCACATTTTCCCACGGCCAGTGCGTGGGCAGGCTGATATCGGGGCGGCTATAATCCGGCCCGGCGCAACCTGCCAGCAGCACGGCAAGCAGAACAGGCGTAAATAAATGGGGAATGGCGCGCTTATTCATTGGGATAATCGTGGGTCTGGTGGTGATGCGGATGATGGTCGGTCGGCATGTGCTTGCGGTAGCCGATCTTGGAGATGAGGAAGAAGAACATCGGCACGAAGAAGGTGGCGATTGCAGTGGCGGCAATCATGCCGCCGATCACGCCGGTGCCGACCGCATGGCGCGAGCCGGCGCCGGCGCCTTCGCTAATTACCAGCGGCACGCAGCCCAGCACGAAGGCCAGCGACGTCATGACGATGGGGCGGAAGCGAAGGCGCGCGCCTTCGAGCGCGGCATCGGCGAATGATTTGCCTTCCTGCACTTTGAGAATGGCGAATTCCACGATCAGAATGGCGTTTTTGGCGCCAAGCCCAATGAGGGTGAGAAGGCCCACCTGGAAATACACGTCGTTGCTCTGGCCAAAGATCCATGTCGCCATGGCGGCGCCGAACACGGCAAACGGCACGGCGGTGATAACGGCCAGCGGCATCGTCCAGCGTTCATACTGCGCGGCCAAAATCAGGAAGACCATGACAATACCGAATACGAACGCCATGCCGCCGGCGCCGTTCGCGCGCTTTTCCTGGTAGGCGGAGCCCGTCCAGTCCAGCGAATAATCAGGCGGCAGGATTTTGGCGACGATATCTTCCATCGCCTTGATCGCCTGACCCGATGAATAGCCGGGCGCCGGCCCACCCATGAGCTTGGCGGAGGGGAACACGTTGAAGCGGTCGACCAGATCCGGGCCGATCACGCGCTTGAAGCTGAGCAGCGTATCGAGCGGGATCATCTTGCCGTCATCCGAACGCACAAACACCTGGCGCAAATCTTCCGGCTTTTCGCGGAATTCGGCTTCCGATTGCAGGCTCACACGGAAAGTGCGGCCATAAAGCGTAAAATCGTTCACGTAATAGCTGCCGAAGGTGCTTTGCATGGCAGCGAACACGGAAGTAACCGGCACGCCCAAAGCTTTGGCCTTGGCGCGATCCAGCTCCACATAATATTGCGGCACGTTGGCGGAGACGGTGGTCTGCACATTGGCGAGTTCCGGATGCTTGGCGGCTTCCGCCACCACTTTGGCCGCGGCATCGGCTACGTCTTTGATGCTGCCGCCGCTGCGGCTTTGTAAGTACCCTTCAAAACCACCGGTCAGGCTGATGCCGGTAATGGGCGGCGGGTTGAAAGCGAGAATGAAACCATCTTTGGTGAGGCCATTGGCGCCGAAGGCGCGGCCCACCATGGCTTTGGAAGTATGCGCTTCGCCCGACCGTTCATCCCACGGTTTAAACGTGAAGAACGCGGCGCCGGTATTGGGGCGGAGCGAACCGCTGAGCAGGTCAAAGCCCGCAAACGTGACCATGCCTTCCACTTCCGGCTGCTTGGCCATGTAATCGGCGAGGGTATCGACAACTTTTTCTGTGCGCGTGAGCGAGGCGCCAGGCAGCAGGAACTGCGCCGAGAAAATGTAGCCTTGATCTTCTTCCGGCACCAGGGAGGGCGGAATGCGCATGAATACTAAAGCCGTAGCGCCGATTAACAGGAGGAAGCAGATCGCCCCAACCCCTACATGATGCACAAGGAAACTCGCGCCCGCTGTGTATTTTTCGGTAACTTTGACAAAGGTTCGGTTGAACCAGCTGAAAAATTTGCCCGTTTTGTTTTCATGCGGCTTTAATAGCACCGCGCAGAGGGCGGGGCTTAATGTGAGCGCAACGAAGCCGGAGATCACCACCGAAATGGCGATGGTAACAGCAAACTGGCGGTACATTTCACCCGTCAACCCGCCCATAAAGCCCACGGGCACGAACACGGCGCAGAGCACAAGCACAATGGCGATGATGGGGCCGGTCACTTCTTCCATCGCCTTGATCGCGGCTTCCTTCGGGGAAAGTTTTTCCGTACTCATCAAACGTTCCACGTTTTCGAGCACGACAATGGCATCGTCCACCACAATGCCGATGGCCAGCACCATACCGAAGAGTGTGAGCAGGTTGATGGAGAAACCCAGCAGATACATACCGGCAAAGGTGCCGATCAAGGAGACCGGCACGGCGAGCAGGGGAATAAGCGTGGCGCGCGCATTCTGCAGGAAGATGAAAACCACCAGCACAACCAGCACAATCGCTTCAAGGAAGGTTTTGACCACTTCCTCGATGGCGATCTTCACGAAGCGCGTGGTGTTGAAGGGAAGGGAATACGAGACGCCATCGGGGAAGCGCTTGGAAAGCTCTTCCATCTTCTTGGCGACCAGATCGGTGGTCGCCAGCGCGTTGGCGCCGGGCTGCAGGAAGATACCGATAACAACCGCCGGCTTGCCGTTGGTTTTGGCGGCAAAACCATAATCCACGGCGCCAAGCTCAATGCGCGCGACGTCTTTGAGGCGCAGCGTGGCGCTTTGCGAGTCCGAACGGAGAATAATATTGCCGAACTGGGCGGGGTCGGCGAGCTGGCCCTGCGTGGTCACGGTATAGGTGAACGACTGCGGGTTCACCATCGGCTCCTGGCCGAACTGGCCGGCGGCGAACTGCGAATTCTGTTCACGGATAGCAGCGGCGACATCGGCCGGCGTTAAATGATACTGCGCCAGCTTGTCGGGGCGCAGCCAGATGCGCATGGAATAATCTTTGGCGCCGAACAGGGTGGCTTCACCCACGCCGGGCAGGCGCTTGATGTCATCCATAATATTAAGAAGCGCGTAGTTGCTGATAAAGATGGGATCATAGCGGCCGTTGGGCGAAAATAACGTGACTACCTGCAAAATGGAGGCGGAGCGTTTGTTCACCGTGACGCCCAGACGGCGCACATCTTCCGGCAAACGCGGCAGCGCGGCCTGTACGCGGTTGTTCACGTCAATCGCCGCCTGATCAGGATCGGTGCCGATTTCGAAAGTGATGGTGAGATTAAGCGAGCCCGCATTCGAACTGGTCGAGCGCATATAGGTCATATTGCGCACGCCGTTGATTTGCTGTTCCAGCGGCGCAGCCACCGTGCTGGCGATGACTTCGGCGGAGGCGCCGGGGTAATTGGCGGTCACCACCACATCGGGCGGAATAATTTCCGGGTATTGCGCGATGGGCAGGTTCATCATGCCGGCTAAACCCGCCAGCACAATAATAATAGAGATCACGCTGGCAAAAACCGGACGTTCAATAAAGAAGCGCGAGAACATTAGGCGTTATTCCTTCTTGCCGTCTTTATCTTCAAGTTGGGCGGGGGCGGGTTCCGCCGGGGCAGCTTTTTCTTCCGTTTCCGGCTTGGCGGGGGCGACAGCGGCGGGCGTATCGCTCGCTGGCTTATCGGTGACTGCCGGCGCTTCAGCGGCAGGCGCTTTATCCGCAGCCGGTGCAGCCTGCGGTTGCGGCGCCGGCGGGGTTTGATCCACGGTCTTGTCAATCGTGACATCGGAGCCCGGATGCACCTTGATCATGCCTTCGGTGATCACGCGGTCGCCGGCCTTAAGGCCACTTTCCACCAGGCGCATGGTGCCGTTAAGTTCGCCGAGCGTAATCGGCGCCATGCCCACTTTATTATCGGCGCCCACTATATAAACAAACTGGCCCGCCGGGCTCTGCATCACGGCTTGATCCGGAATGGCAATTGCATTCTTCTGCACGAAGCCTTTTACCACCACGCGCACAAACTGGCCGGGGAAAATCGTGCCTTCGGGGTTGGGTACCACCGCGCGGGCGCGCACGGTGCCGGTTTCCTGATCGATGATGCTATCGGTAAAATCAATCGTGCCTTCGTGGTTATAGACGCGGCCATCGCCCAGGTGAATTTCAGCGATCAAATGTTCATCGGTCGGCAGGCCAACCGTGCCGGCGGCGATGTTACGGCGCAGCGCAATCGCTTCCGCATCGGGATACGCGAAATCGACATAGATCGGGTCAAGCTGCGTGAGGCGGGTGAGAAGGCTGGTGTTGGCGGTAACCAAACTGCCTTCCGACAGGCTTTCCTTACTGGTAAAGCCGCTGATGGGCGCGGCCACGGTGGTGTAATCCAGATTGATGCGCGCGGTCTTCAGTTCTGCCTTGGCTTGTTCATACGCGTTCTGCGCGGAATCGTATTCGCGGGGGGACAGCGCTTTTTCTTTCAGCAAATCCTGCGCGCGTTTCCAGTCGCGCTGGGTTTGCACCATCTTGGCCTGCGCCTGGCTTAAGGCGGCTTCAAAGGTGGCGGGGTCGATCTGGAACAGGGTGGTGCCTTCCTGCACCCACTGGCCTTCCACATAGGTGCGTTTTTGCAGAATGCCGCTGACGCGCGCGCGGATCTCCACTTCGCGGCTGCCGGCGGTGCGGCCGGAATATTCGTAGGTGAGCGGCAGATCGCCCGGCGCGATATTCTCAACCGTGACGGCGGGCGGGGGCGGCGCGCCACCTGCTTGCTGCTGCGCATCGTGCTTGCCGTGGCCAAAAATGAGCCAGATGACGAGGAGGAGAACAACGGCGCCGGCGGCGATCACCAGCGGGGGGCGGGGATGAAAGGACATGAAAAAATCCTGGAGTGAAATCCGTTGCGGGGGGAGCTTTAAAAAAGATGGTTGCAACATACATACATAGATGTATGTTGGCAAATGAAATAAGGCGCATAAAGCCTTAATCCATGCCGCTTATGTTTTTGAAAAATGGGGTTGAAGCCGTGGCACGGCGGACTAAGGAAGAATCAGAACGAACCCGCACCAAGCTGCTGGATGCCGCGGAACGCCTGTTTTTAAAACACGGCGTGGCGGAGACGTCGCTGGATGATATTGCGAAGGCCGCGCATCTGACGCGCGGCGCCGTCTATTGGCACTTTACCGATAAGGGCGATATTTTCCGCGCCATGCACGAACGCGTGAAGTTACCGCTGGATGCGCTGTTCGAAGATGCGGCCAGCGCCAAAGACCCGGCGGCGGCGCTACGCAATGCCTGTATCGTCGCACTCACCCGCCTGCAAACCGATAAACGCGTGCGCAATGTTTATACCATTCTCACCATGAAGTGCGGCGGGGCGGTGGGGTCGTGCTCCAGCCATACGGAACGCATGCGCAAAATGCGCGCGGAAATTGACCGGCGTTTAAAAACCGTTTTTACCCGCATGAAAAAAGACGGCGCGCTGGCCAAACGCGTGAGCCCGCAGATTGCGGCAACCGCTCTCCATGCCATGCTCACCGGTTTGTATCAGGATTATCTGCGTAATCCCTCAGCCATCGACATGAAAAAAGCCGCCCCGCAATTTGTGGATGCGTTTTTCTCCGGCATCGCCGCCTAGCCCGCGCTCTTTCCTTACAGCCTTTTTATGCGGCGCCGGCCGCTGGCAATAGCGAATTTATTGGTACTTCGCTGGGGTAAGAGAAAGGTTCTGTCTGATTCGCCGCATTTTCGCCGGCACTCTCTTATCGACGAGGCATTCGCCATGACGCTGAATCAATCGCTCAACCAACCCCTCTGCCAGTCGCTCGGCCTGCACCCCGCCCACGCGATTTATCCGCAACTCACCCCGCATCATGCGCTTATCATTGATGTCGAAGAAATGCCCGGCCTGATGCAACCGGCGCTTTCCGCGCTCGCCAGGCTTTCCATGCAGCTCGGCGGTGCGCTGGCGTATCTGGGCGGCACGGGCGAACAACGGCCTTCCGATATGGCCCTGCTGATCGGCAGTCTGCTTGAATTGCAGGCGCGTTTCCCCGCACTTCTTATCGAACACCGTAAGGCATCGGCCACCATTCACTACCGTCACGCGCCGCATCTTCAGGGAATTGTGCAACAGGCCGTTGCACGTTTCATGAAAGGGCTGGATGGTTTTCAGGTGATCAACGGCCCCCTGCGCTGCGCGATCAGCTTTGCAGAACCCAGCCGCGGCGATGAAGTGCGTGATCTGATGCAAACGCCAATGTTCGCCGGGCGTATTCCTGTGTTCATGGGGGAAGGCATGCGTGATGAAAGCGGCTTTCGCGCCGTGAACGAGATGGGCGGCATCAGCGCCCGCATTGGACGCGGTAAAACCGCCGCCTATTACCGCTTCCGCGACTGGGCGGAATGGCAGGAGTGGGTGATTGCGAATGCGGATACGCTGACGCGCGAATAATTATTTTTTAGCAGGTGGTTTAGCCGCTGGCGCCGGCGCTTTCTTGCGCTTTTGCCACGCCTGAAAGGCGGTGCGGATGAAAGCGGGATAATCCTTGAAATATTTCTGCTTGCTCAGGCCCGGCATGTGCACGAACTGGTAAAGCGGGCGTGCATACCAGCGCTCCGCCCAGCCGGCCAGCGCACTGGGGTTCGCGTAGGATGCGAACAAACCATCATACATAATGGCAAGGCCTTTATAATTGGCGCGTTTTAAAGCCAGCAGAAACGCTTCGCCGAGCCCGGCCTGAAAATCCACCAGCACGACATCAATGGAATGTTCGATGATGGTCGAGATTTTCTGCTCGATATCCATCTTGCCACCGGCGGTATATTTGACGCGCAGCGCCGGATAACGCTCGTGCAAACATTCGCGCGCGTTTTCGTCTTCGCGCAGCGCCGCGCTGATAAGGGCAACCGTATATTTCTGCTGCACCAGCGTCATGTAAAAATCGTCGGCTTCGATCATCTCCAGGCGCACCGGCGGCAGGGGGCGACCGGCGATTTTTTTGGAGGCGTAATTGACCAGATCGCTGTTCGAGATCACCAGATCCATCTGTGCCAACTGCTGGGCGTAATCCGGGTCACGCTTGATGCGGGCCCAGCTGTCGGGGCCAACAAACGTGACCAGATGCGCCGCTTCCTTGTTGCCCAGCAACGCCATGATATCGGCAAGCCTGGCGCCGGCATGGAAGGAAAGGCCCAGAAATGTGACGCGTTTAGCCATCAGCGCCGCCCCACGGAGATATAGGTGAGGCCGGCATCCCGCATTTCCTGCGGCTTATAGATATTGCGGAGATCCACCAGCAGCTTCTTCTTTAAGGTGGCCGCCATCTTGGCGGGATCAAGCGCGCGGAATTCGTTCCATTCGGTGATGATCACCGCCGCATCGGCGCCCTGCATGCAATCGCGCGCACTCGTGCACCAGGTTACATTTTGCAACAACTTCTCCGCTTCCTTGCGCCCGGCTGGGTCGAAGGCGCGGATAGTGGCGCCGGCTTTTTGCAGGGCCGGCACAATCTCCAAGCTTGGCGCATCGCGCATATCATCGGTATTCGGTTTGAAGGTGAGGCCAAGAATGGCCAGCTGCAAACCCTTCACGCTGCCGCCGCAGGCTTCAATGACTTTATCCGCCATTTTCTTTTTGCGTGCATCGTTCACATTCACGACCGCTTCCACGATTTTCAGCGGGCTGCCGTTATCCTGCCCGATGCGCATGAGGGCAAGTGTGTCTTTGGGAAAACACGAGCCGCCAAAGCCGGGGCCGGCATGCAGAAATTTGCGCCCGATGCGGCCATCAAGGCCGATGGCTTTGGCTACGTCCTGCACATTGGCGCCGGTTTTCTCGCACAAATCCGCAATTTCGTTGATGAAGGTGATTTTGGTCGCAAGAAACGCGTTGGATGCGTATTTGGCCATTTCCGCCGTCTCAAGGGTCGAAAACACAATCGGTGTTTCAAGCAGCGAGAGCGGGCGATAAAGGCTGCGCATCACATTCTGCGAAGCTTCCGTTTCCGCGCCGATCACCACGCGGTCGGGCCGCATGAAATCGTTGATTGCTGAACCTTCGCGCAAAAATTCGGGGTTGGAAACCATATCGAACGTGGCCGAAGGGTTTGCCTCTTTGATGATGCGCGCGACTTCCCGGCCGGTACCGACCGGCACGGTGGATTTGGTGACGATGACGGTATAGCGCGTGAGATGCTTCGCAATCTCGCGCGCGGCGTCGTACACGTAACTTAAATCCGCATGGCCGTCGCCGCGGCGGCTGGGCGTGCCCACGGCAATGAATACGGCATCGGCATCCTTCATCGCTTCTTCTAAATTGGTGGTGAAGTGCAGGGCCGAACGGTCCATACCGTTTCGCACCAACTCGTCCAGCCCGGGTTCGTAAATGGGAATTTCGCCGGCCTGCAGGCGCTCGATCTTGGCTTCGTCTTTATCCACGCATACGGTTTCTGTGCCGAATTCGGCAAAACACGCGCCGGAGACCAGGCCCACATAGCCTGTGCCAAGCATCACAATCTTCATAAGCCCGCCCGTAAAAACATGATTATCGCTGCATGATATAGACGTTTTTGGGGCGGCTTCGCAATTAGGGGTTTTGCGGGCCCGCCAGCCTTTGCTTTATCGAGATTCGTGTTCTACCTTTTTCACGTCTTAAGCCTGTTTTCCCAAAGGTTTTCCTATGCCTACCTGCCGCGTGTGCGATGGCGCGCGCCTTGAAGAATTTCTCGATCTCGGCGACCAGCCGCACTGCAACTCGCTGTTGCTGCCCGATCAGCTGGCCGGGAAGGAACCGTTTTACCCGTTAAAAGTTTTCTTCTGCCACGACTGCACCACCGTGCAGATCGACACTACCGTGCCCAAGGAAACCATGTTCGGGCATTACCTGTATGTCTCCGGCACCACCGATACGCTGCGCCAGCATTTTGCCGATAGCACCCGGCGCCTTGCCGCCAGGCTTGGCATCGGCAAGGGCGATCTGGTGGTGGATATCGGATCGAACGACGGCACCTGGGTGAAGACGTGGGCTTCCACCGGCGCGCGCGCCGTGGGCGTGGAACCCGCCAGCAATCTGGCCAGGCAGGCGAATAGCGAAGGCGCCGTGACCTATAATGATTTCTTCAACGTGCAAAACGCGGCAAAAGTCAAAGCCGCGGAAGGTTCGGCCAAGCTGGTCACGGCGGCGGGCGTGTTCTTCCATCTGGAAGAGCTGCATGAAGCTACCAAGGGCGTGGCCGATTTAATCGGCAAGACCGGCACCTTCTGCGTGCAGGCGATATACTTGGGCGAAATGCTGCGCCATAATGAATTCGATAATATTTATCACGAGCATCTGACGTATTGGACGGTGCGTTCGCTGAACCAGCTGCTGGGCCGCCATGGCCTTGAGATTTACGCGGTTGACCTGCTGCCCATCCATGGCGGCTCGCTGGAAGTGATGGCGGCGGCCAAAGGCACGCGCAAGATTGAACCATCCGTTGCCGCCTATTTAGCGGAAGAAGAAAAACGCGGCATGCACAAGATTGACGCCTATAAGGATTTTGCCAAACGCGTCTGGGCCATTCGCGACGGCTTGATCAAACAGCTGGAAGCGTTAAAGGCCGCCGGCAAAACCATTTACGCGCTTGGCGCGCCGGCCAAGGGCGCAACCACGCTGAACAGCTTCAAGATTGGTACGCAGTTTTTAAAATATTCCACCGAACGTAATCCGCTGAAAATCGGCAAATACATTCCCGGCGTGCGCGTGGAAATCGTGGATGAAACCAAAGTGCCGGAGCCGGATGTATATCTGGTGCTGCCGTGGAATTTCCTGAACGAATTCCTGCGCCGTAAAAAAGATTACATCATGCAGGGCGGGGCGTTCCTTGTTCCCGTGCCGCAGCCCACCTTGATCACCAAAGACAATTACGGGGATTTCGCCCGTGGCTGATCCCGGTTTTTCAACTGCGGTGGTGATGGGCGCAACCGGCTTTGTCGGGCGCAATTTAGTGAATGCGCTTGTCGCCAAAAACATCCGCACGATTGCATTGGTGCGGAAAACCACTGATTTAAAATGTGAAACACTGCAGCTGGGCAAAGCGCCCAACACGCCGCTGCCGACCGATACCGTGTTTTTCAACATGGCGGCGCATCGCTATGATGCGTCGGCGTTTCGTGCCGGCCAGCATGATTTGCTGAAATACAATACGCAGATCGCCATGACGGCGTATGAGTTTTGTTTGGCGAACAACATCAAGGAAATGCGCGCGGCGAGCTCCATTGCTGTGTACGGCGAAAGCGAAAAGCTTTTACGTGATGATGAACCCATCGATATGAACGAATGGCCGCACGATAGTGAAGCCATGTACGGCTGGTCGAAACGCTTCGGCGAGATCGCGGCGGAGCTGCACCGCAATAAATACGGCATCAACACCATCAGCTTCCGTTTGTCGAACCCCTATGGCCCGCTGGATGAGACAGACGATACCAAAGCGCATGTGATCCCCGCCTTTATTATCCGCGCATTAACAACGCAGGGCGATTTCAGCATTCGCGGCAACCCCGCGGCGGCGCGCGACTTTATATATGTGGCTGATGCGGTGGACGTGATGCTGCAAAGCTTGAGCAAACGCGAAGAAACAACCGCGTATAATCTGGGCAGCGGTGTGAATACGCGCATCGATGAATTGGCAAAGCTGGTGCTAGCGCGTTGTGACGGGGGAGGGCGGCAGGTTGTGGCTGCCGGCAAAGGCTCCAGCGACGTCGTGGAACGCAAGCTTGATATTTCGCGCCTGAAGGCTGATTTCGATATCACGAAGTTCACGCCGCTTGAAAAGGGCCTTGATCAGACAGTCGAATGGTATCGTCATGTCATCAATTGATTACAGCAAACAACCCAGCATCATCACGGGCGCCGGCGGCTTTATGGGCCGGCATATGGTGCGCTTCTTCAAGGCCAAAGGCTGGCCGGTGATTGCGCTGGGCCGGGTGGATTGTGATCTCACCAACCGCGAACAGGTGCTGAACGTTTTCAAGGAATTGCCCAAGGCGGGTCGCATCTTTCATCTGGCTACCCACCAGCGCACGGGTGCCATTCAATACGAAATCCCCGCCGAACTTCTACAGATCAATTCCCGCATGCACTTAAACGTGCTGGAAGCGTGGGGTGCATATCTAAGCCAGGCCAAAT
Organism: Pseudomonadota bacterium; assembly: GCA_048498415.1. Classification (GTDB taxonomy): domain Bacteria; phylum Pseudomonadota; class Alphaproteobacteria; order UBA9219; family RGZA01; genus JBEHYA01. The sequence goes on along the minus strand of JBEHYA010000009.1, from coordinate 5,527 downwards.
TCGTGGGGGCGGGCAGTTCCTGCGCCTATCCCGTGCTGAACGATCCTATTCCCGAAACTGCGTTCCAGACCGGGAAGCTGCATGATTCCGTGCGCGGTTATGGTTTGGCCAAGCAGGCGCTTGTAGTGGGGGCGGAGACGCACGCGCACCAATATAAATCATCGGCCATCGTGTGCGTGTTTGCCACGCTCTATGGCCCCGGCGATCATCTGGAAAATGACCGCAGCCATTTTATCGGCGGCATGATGCGCCGGGCGCTGGAAGACCAGAAAGCCGGCAAAAAAGAAATGCTGGTCTACGGCACCCCGCAGACCACGCGTGAATGTTTGTATGTCACTGACCAGATTGATGCGCTGCTGGCGGCCGATGCCGCATTTGATAAAGGCCTGATCAATGCGGCGGCCAACCAGCCGGTCACGCTTGCGCAGATGGCCAAGGCCATTCAGGAGGCCATTAGCTGGAATGTGCCGATTGTTTTCCCGCAAGGCGGCTATACCGGCGCCGACCGCAAGCAGCTGGATAGTTCAAAGTTTCTGGCCGCCACGCACTGGCAGCCCAAGACTCAGCTGGTCGCGGGTTTGCGTGAGTTGGCGCAGGATTTGCGCACCCGTTTAAGCCTGTAATCAGCGTCCTTTTCTTTTGCATTATGACCCGCGCCATTTACAATGGCGGGCATGACAAAACCCCGCCTGTTTATCATCGATCCGCAGCTTAAAAACTACCAGGGCCACCATTTCGAATATTGCCAGTCGGTCGCGGAAGCGGCCAAGCGGCAGGGTTGGGAACCGGTTGTTTTTGCGAATAAAGGTTTTGCCATCACCGATACCGGCGACGTGCCGTACCAGCCCGTCTTCCGCCACGGCCAGTTCGACCGCCAGCCCAATTCCTGGCGCCTTGATATGATGCGGGCCTTGGATGCCGCCAAGGTGAGCGCGGCTGATCATATATTCATCCACACCATCTATATGCCGGAGCTGCAGCAGCTCTTGGCGATCATGGAATTCTATTTACCGAAATCCGCGCCGCACTGGCACATCGTGCTCCGCCGCGATCTCGAGGAATACACGATCGCCGAAAAATACTTCATGTACAATTTCTACCGCGCCATCGCCGCCACGCCGGCCTTTGCGGAAAAGGTGCATTTCTACGGCGATACCAAAGAGTTGTGCGACCAATATAACGCCTATGCGCAGGCGGCGAATATGCAGGTCGCGCAGTTGCCCATTCCGCAGCGCCATGAACTGCTGGGCGCGGTGGAAACCGCGACCAAACCCGCCGATGCGCCGCTGGTGATTGCGTATTTGGGCGATGCGCGGAATGAAAAGGGTTATCACTTCCTGCCGGAAGCAGTGGCGCATGTGCTGCGCACCACCAGCCGCAAGGTGAAATTTGTGCTGCAATCCGGCTTCAACATTCCGGGCGGCGAGCCGGGGGTGAAGGAAGCCTTCGATAAACTCCGCGCCATGCCGAATGTGGAATGTCCCGTGGGGCCTTTCAGCGCGCCGGAATATTATGGCCTGCTGAAAAGCGCGGATATCGTGGTGCTGCCTTATAACGCGCAGCTTTATAAGCGCCGCAGCTCCGGGCCGTTATCGGAAGCGATTGCGACCGGCAAAGTTGCCGTGGTGCCGGGCCGCTGCTGGCTTTCCGGCCAGATCGATGAGACGCGCGGCGTGACGTTCGATGCGTATAGCCAGCTGGGCGCCGCCATTTGTACCGCGATTGATAAATTTGATGCGTTGCAACCCGCCGCTCGCGCGTTTGCCCAGCAATACCGCGCCCATAATACGCCGGATGCGCTGGTGAAATTCATGCAAGGCGAAGCCGCCAAGCCGTGGCGCCAACGCCCCGCCAGCACCGGCAAACGCAAGGTGCTGATGGTGTGCGAAGCGTGGGTCGCGGATTTATATACTGGTTCCGGCCAGGGCAGCGGCTCCAGCCATATGCGGTTTTTCCGCGATCTGGATGCGGAGGTGCATTTATTGGTGCGGCTTGATCTGTTCGCGCACCAGTTTCCATCCGTGGATATCGAGCAGTATTTGCGTTGTCAGCAATTCTGCGAAACCTTTGGCGCGGCCAGTCTTTCATTCGCATGGTATCCGGCGGGCTGGAGCTACGGGCAGGACCCGGAATCCCGACGCCTTGCCACCACCGCCATGCTCGAGATGTTCCGCGATAATGATCTGATGACGGATCTCCGCATCCGCGAGGAATATATCATCGATCCATCGTTTGTGGATTTTGTGAAAGCCACGCGTTTTGATTTCGTGGTGCTGCATTACGCCCGCAACATGCCGCTCCTCGATAAGCTGGAACTCCACGGCGCCCCGGTTATTTGCGAAACGCATGATGATATGTGCCTCAGCAAAGCGATTATGCGGAATGATGCCGCGATTGACCCGGAAGAAGAAGCGCTGGAAGGCAAGCTGCTTTCAAAATGCCAGGGCATTATCTGCGTGAATGACGAAGAGACGCAGAAATACGCGAAGCAAATCCCCGGTGTGCCGTCGCGTCATCTGGTGCCAGTGATTGCGCGCAAGCCCGACCCGGAACATGCGCTTGCGGGCTGCATTACGTTGCTGGATGGCCTGCAGGCGGCAGGCGCCCGCGATGTGTATCGTGTGCAGCAGCTGATCAAACAGCTGGAAGGGCAGCTGCGCATTGATTTGTTTATGGTGAGTTCCAACCACGCGCTGACGGTCAAATCGCTTGTCCAGTTTTATAATGATGTGTTCGTGCCGTATTTGAAGCCGCGCAACATTCGCCTCACGATTGCCGGCGCCATCCTGCGCCCGCGCGAGATCAAGGAAACCGAAACGCATGTGCAGTTTTTAGGCCGGGTGGATGATTTATCGCCGCTCTATGCCATGAGCAGCCTGATCATTCTGCCTATCCATCACGGCACCGGTGTGGGCATCAAAACGCTGGAAGCGCTTGGCTATAAACAGCCGCTGCTGGGTACGCGCCTTGCCTTCCGTGGCGTCTCGCAGGAATTTTTAAAAGCCGCGGAGCCATTGATTTGTGAAGATGCCAAAACCATGGCCACCCGCATTGTGGAAGTGCTGGATAACCCCGCCAAGCGCGAAGCTAACCGCCAGCAGGTGATCAAGCTGGCGCAAAGCGTGCCAAGCTGGGCCACCTATAGCGAAGGCTTTAGCAGCCTACTGCGTGACGTTGCGCCGAAAATGGAACAGCCGAAGCTGGCCGTGGGCGCCGTGCCACCGGAACCCGCGCCGTTTGAAATTGATGACCACATTGTCCGCTTCAACATGATGCTGCGTCTTGTGTTACTTGGCGGCGTGCCGCCTGCGCAGGATAGCCAGCTGCTGGCCACCGATTTAAAGAACCCCGCCTTGCGCGCGCGTTTTGCGCATATGTTTGAATCGTTCTTTGTCGCGCGCACGGCGCCGCTGGCGCGGATTTTTGATAAAAACGCCTTCTTCAGCGACCGCGTGCGCTGGGGCGGCAAGACGTTTGATGATTTTTGCCGTGTGATCGAAAATGCGGCGGGCGGCGTAGCAAGCGCCCCTATGCGTAAAACAGGGAGTAATCAATGAAGAAGATTTTAGTCACCGGCGGTGCCGGCTATATCGGTTCCGTGCTGTGCGGCGAATTGCTGGATGCCGGCTATGACGTGACCGTGCTTGATAGCTTCATGTTCCGGCAGGTCTCGCTGGCGCAATATTGCGCCAACCCGCGCTTTAATATCGTGCGCGGCGATTGCCGGGACGAGCGCACGCTGCAGGATTTACTGCCCAAGCATGACGCCATCATTCCATTGGCGGCGCTTGTGGGCGCGCCGATGTGCGCGGCTGACCCAATCGCCGCCACCACCACCAACCGCGATGCGGTGGCGAGTTTGGTGAAGCTGGCGGCCAAAACGCAGGCCATTCTTATTCCCAACAGCAACAGCGGCTATGGTATCGGCCAGAAGGGCATTGAGTGCACGGAAGAAACGCCGCTCAACCCGCTCACGGTTTATGGCCGCACCAAGGTGGAAGCCGAGAAAATGGTGCTGGATCGCGGCAACAGCCTGAGTTTCCGTCTGGCCACGGTGTTTGGCATGAGCCCCCGCATGCGTGTGGATTTGCTGGTGAACGACTTTGTCTACCGCGCCATGAACGACAGCGCTGTGATCGTGTTCGAAGCGCATTTCAAACGCAACTACATCCACATCCGCGATATCGCGGGCGCGTTCATGCACGCCCTCAAGAATTTCGATGCGATGAAGGGCAAGCCCTATAATTGCGGGCTCTCAAGCGCCAATCTTTCCAAGGCGGAACTGTGCGCCAAGATCAAAAATCATTTCCCTAAATTCGTGTTCATGGAAGCGCCGGTGGGCGAAGATCCGGACAAGCGGGATTATATTGTTTCTAACGCGCGGCTTGAGGGCACGGGCTGGAAGGCTAAATATTCGCTGGATGACGGCATTGTGGAACTGACTAAAGGCTACCGCATGCTGCGCAACAACCAGTACGGCAATGTCTAAGCCGCTTTCCGAAATCGATATCATTGTGCTGGCCGGCGGCCTTGGCACGCGCCTGCACAGCGTGCTGCCCGACCAGCCGAAAATCCTCGCCCCCATCGGCGATAACCGCACTTACTTAGATTTTTTATTGTCCTGGCTGAAAAGCCAGGGCGCCAAGCGCGTAATTTTTGCGCTTGGCCACAAGGCGGAGATGGTCAAAGACTATCTGGCACAGCATCCCTGCGGCCTTGATGTGGTATTTTCGGTGGAGCCTTATCCATTGGGTACCGCCGGCGCGCTGCGGCTAGCGGCGGAGCAGGTGATCACCGCGCCATGTCTGGTGATGAACGGCGATAGCTGGCTGGATTGCGATTTAAATGCGTTTATCGACAAGCACAAGGCGGCGGCATCGCCCTTAAGCTTTCTCTGCGCCCATGTGCAGGATATTTCGCGCTATGGCTCGATTGAAATTGCATCGAACGGCACCATCAAGGCGTTTCGCGAAAAAGACGCGGCGCGCGTGCCGGGGGATATATCGGCCGGCATCTACCTGTTCAGCCGCCGCGCGCTGAATTTGCTGCTGGAAAATGAAGGCCTGTCGCTGGAAAAGGAATTTTTCGCGCAGCAACTGGCATTGGGCCTGCATGCCTTTGTGAGCGACGGCGCGTTCATCGATATCGGCACGCCCGATAGCCTGCGCGAAGCGCCGTTTGTGCTAAAACACGCCTAGCGGTGATGGACTTTTAAATAAAAGCGCCCATGCGGCATGTAGAACAGGAATTCGAAGGAATACATGTCTTCCACGCGCGGGTACCATTCCATAAAGGCTTTGGTCTCGCCTTTTTCCATATCGAATGTCCACTCATCGAAGACCAGAATGGAATGATCGGCCATGCGGCCCGTGATGTAATCAAGGCAGGTGACAGCCGATTCATATAAATCACCATCAATACGGCAATAGGCGATATCGGTGATCGCCTGCATGGCGGGGGTTTGCAGGCTATCGTCGAACCAGTCCTTGATGAGATGGAGATGCGGGCGTTGATCGGCCTGCAACCG
>JBEHYA010000008.1:0-36630 GCA_048498415.1 Pseudomonadota bacterium | reverse complement strand
CCGGCTATCCGCATATTTTATTTTTTCAGGGCAATGCGGGTAATCTCGATATGCGCGCGCCCAAAGTTTTACTGTGGCAGCAATGGGGGTTCGGCGTGATGCTGGCCACCTACCGCGGGTATGACGGCAACCCGGGCGAGCCGAGCGAAGACGGTTTATATATCGATGGCCGCGCCGCGCTTCAGGCGCTGGCGGCGCAGAAAAAAATCCCGCGCGACACGGTCATCATATATGGCGAGAGCATGGGCACCGGCGTTGCCACCCAGATGGCGGTTGAAGGCAAGGAAAAAGCGCTGGTGCTGGAAGTGCCTTATACATCCATTCCGGAAGTGGGCAGCGAGCGTTACCCTTTCGTGCCCATTTTCTGGATGGTGCGCGACCGCTATGAATCCTTCGATAAAATCAGGGATATCGGCTCGCCCTTGCTGGTTTTGCTGGCGGGGCGCGATCATGTCATTCCATCCGTTCTGGAAAAACGCCTGTATGAGCATGCGGCTGAGCCTAAAAAACTGCTCACCGACCCCCAGGCCGATCATATGGAAATGTATAACACGCAAACGATCAAAGACGGCATTCATCAGTTTTTAGATGATGTCGCCACCAATCGTCTCTAGGCCGGCGTTATTGATACGTGCACTCGGCCTTGCCGTTGCCCAAATAATGGAAACCCACCTGAATATTGCCATACGCCTTTGTTGGCTTGGGGCACGCCACCAGGGGCCCGCCCAAAATATAGCGGCCGCTTTCTTCGACCACCATGCCGTTCAAGGGGGCCTGCAGTTTTGTGCACGCCGGCTGCGCAAAAAGGCTGATGCCATTTAAGGGGCCGTTGAATTTATAGGTCACCTGCGGCGCCGTGCGGACATACAGCATCTCGCCATTGTTGTTGCCGAAATCAACCAGCACTTGATATTGCAGGATACAGGCCGACTGGATTTGCTGATCGTTCAGCCCCAGCGTGCGCGTGACATTGAGCCGGTCGCCTGCGCCCAGCGTGCCGGGCTGAATATTTACATTCAGCACGCTGGAGCCCGCGCCCTGCGGCAGGGGCCGGCGATCTTCCTGGCTTTTAATGATCTGCGCCTTGCCGATTTTTTCAATCTGTATCATGCCGTTATTATTCGGCGGCGGGCCGGCCGGCACGGGCTGCGGCTGTGCATGCTGCACCGGCATGGGCGCCGGTTGCGGCGCTGTCTGCACGGGTTGCGTGGGCTGCTGCACCGGGGCTTGCGGCGCCGGCGCTGTCTGCACGGGTTTTGGCGGCGGCGCGGATTTGATACCGTATTCCACTTTTGGCTGGTTGGTGCCCGTGGGCGCCGGCTTTACGTATATCTGCTGGGCGTAGGCCGGCGCGTTAACAAGCACCAGAGCGAAGGCCAGCAGAAAAACGCGTGGGGCGGCGAAGGCCATGGCAAATTCCCTTGATGGACGGCAGATTACCTTATTATGGTGGGTCAGAATGATTAATCAACGCTTTAAATATGTGCCCGCCATTGCGGCGTTCGTGCTCGCCCTCGGGGTGATGGCGCTGGCTTTTGTGCCGGGGATGAGCATCTCCGCCGCGCCGGCCAAAACGCCGCTGGTGGTGACCGGCGCCGCGCACCCGCCCATCACGTTTAATGTGGAAGCCGCGATCACCCGCGCGCAGCTGGAGACCGGCCTGATGTACCGCGACCACATCAACCCCGATTACGGTATGCTGTTTATGTTTGACCATCCCTCCATGCAGAGCATGTGGATGCACAATACGCGGGTTAGTCTTGATATGCTGTTCATGGATGAGGCGGGCCGCGTGATCAAAATCCACGAAAACGCCCGGCCGTTTGACGACACGCCAATCGAATCAGGCGGCCCCGTGAAAGCCATTCTGGAAATCCAGGGCGGGCAGGCGGCCAAAGCCGGCCTGAAGGTTGGCGACCAGGTCACAGCCCCGCCTTATCTGCCTGCCAATTAGGCCCATATAACGCTTATTAGCGGCTATTTAAGGTTTGAACGGCAGGGTGTTTTGCTGCATACATTTCACTGTTTCGGGACATAGCTCAGCCTGGCTAGAGCGCTTGTTTTGGGTACAAGAGGTCGCGAGTTCGAATCCCGCTGTCCCGACCACTAGAATAGGATCTCCCATGCGCGTGCGTATTCTTCAGCCAGCCAAATCCGCGATGCAATCGGGCCGCGCCAAGGCGCAGCACTGGACGATCAAACCCGAAACCCCGACCGCCCGCGTGCCCGAGCCGCTGATGGGCTGGGTGAGCGCCGGTGATACGCTGGGCGAACTCAATGGCGTTCTGAATTTCGATACGCAGGAAGAAGCCGTGGCGTTCGCGAAGAAAAATAACTGGGATTATGTGGTGGTGCTGCCCAAGCAGCGCAAAGTCACGCCGCGCAACTACATGGACAATTTCAAGTGGGTGCGCCCGCAAGACCAGGTTGCAGATCAAGCCGCTGGGACAAGCAGAAAATAGCCTTTTAATCGTTGGTTTCAGGCCGTTAAAGCTTTTGGCAGGGTTTATCGGCTAGTTTAAACGCCATGACCCCGTAGCTCAGCTGGATAGAGCAGTTGCCTTCTAAGCAACAGGTCGCAGGTTCGACTCCTGCCGGGGTCACCAGTTTAAATCAGCCGTTTCTGGCAGCCGCATCCGTAGCGGATGGCTGCTTGCCTTCCGGCCGCTCCGGCGTCAACCAGATTTCACCCAGCCTGAGCTGTGCTTTGGCCATTCTGATTTCCGACATTTCATTCTGATAAGCCGGATTGGCTTCCAGATAAGCCGGGATATTTTCAACCGCGGGTGAGATTTCACCAACATTGGTTTCGAAAGAGTTTTTGACATGCTCTTCCAGCAATTCCAGCAGCGGGACATCAAAACCATTCACAGCATTCAAAACGAGAAGCTCGATTGGCCGCACATCGTTCAGGGTAGTCATTGAATGCTGCCCATGTTCAAACGGCGCGCGCTGGGCACCGATGATTGCGCCGGCTTCCGCCCGTGAACCTTTAACAACTTCCATAATCATGGCTTTTACTGGCACATCCTGCCACAGCACGCCTTCATAACCGGTGGGCGTACCTTGCGCGTCTTTCCGTATTTCGCGGAGGCCGATATTTAACAGGGCGGAGGCCATAATCTCACCGGATGGCGGAGCACCGCTAGCCGTCCAGAACTGAATGCCCGCGAGGCCCGAAGGATAGAGCTCGCTCAATATCACTTCAGTAATCTTGCCGCCTTCAATGTTGACGAGATACGACGTCCACACCGAGGTTTCATTGCCGCCGCCGAAATTCTGGTTCTGGCGGTGCATGCGCTTTAAGTAGCTGTCTTTATCCGATAATTCGAAGGGCTGATAATTTTCAAGAAGCTTGTCAAAAGCATCATCCAGCAGCCGCGCGATTTCCGCGTCCTGCTCCGGGCTGGCTGTTTTGCCCAGTTCATAAAGCGAATGAACGCCATCACCAATTGAATAAGCCATGAAAAATACTCCGCCGAAAAAAGCTTTTGTTGCCGGTCCAATGTAACAAAAGAACCCGAAAGCAAAGCCTTATTTCGTGCGGCGATTAACTATGCCGGGCGAAATTACGCCGCTTTTGGAAGCATGAGGTTGTATTCCATCACGGCTTTTACCGGCGCGGCGGTGTCGGCAGGGTGGTCTTTGTGCCACCAGTAGAAAATCAGGATGATGGCGATGATCACGCCAATGCCGATATGTCCCATACGCATATGATGTCTCCGGAAGGTGAGTGGAGACAAAAAAATAGCGCCACCCGCATAATTTTTGCATGTGGATGGCGCTTGTTTTTATTAAGCCGGAATTACTGCGCGGGCACAACCACGGGTACGGGCTGCGGGGCCTGCGGGTAGTAGGGCGCGGCGTAATACTGCGGCTGAACACCCGGCTGCGGTTGCACATAAGCAGGCTGCGCATATTGTGGGGCCATGTAATAACCCGGCGGCGGTGCCTGCACATATTGCGGCTGCACTACGGTGGAGGGCGGCGGCGTGTAGGCGGGCTGTGAATAGGTGGTGGGCTGCGGCTGGCCGTAGGGCACCGGATCCCAGTTGGCGGTGTTCTGCGTGTGCGGATCCATATAGCCTTCCGATGTTTTGACGGGGCCGAAGCCGCCATTCTGCGGCGGGGCGACAAGCTCGCCGCACGCCGTCAGCGCGAAAAGAGCGATAGCAGGAAGAAAGGCTTTTAATAACGTCACGAGGGATTCTCCGGTTCTAGATGACAGCCGCGAACGGGCGGGCGATAAATCTAGCATGTCCGAACAATGGGTACAGCAGGCAATTACCGCATTAAATAACGGCCGTTTCGCTGAAGGGCGCGATTTGCTCCAGCGTTTTAGTGCTACCCGCAAGCTTAACGACCGCCAGTTCATGATGCTGGGCGCCGCCCATATTAGTCTGGGCGACTGGCAGGCGGCCGCCGCAACTTTTCGCGAAGCCACCAAACATCATTTGAACAAAGATGATTTATGGGCGCATCTGGCGCTGGCCGAAAACCAGTTGGGCGATAAAGAAAATGCCGCTATCCATTTCCAGCGCGCGATCAAGCTGAATGTGAACAACCCCATCGCAGCCTCCAACCTTGCCAGCATTTACTACCAGCAAAGCCGGTATGCGGAAGCGATTGATCTTGCCCGCCGCGGCACGCGCCTGCACCCGGATAAATCATGGGCGCTGACGCTGCTGGGTTTAATTCTCGCCGAAGCCGGCCAGTTCGATGCGGCGATGGAAGCGTTTGAGGCTTCCTTAAAAATCGATCCCAAGCGCGATAACACGCTCCTCAACATGGCGAATGCGTATGTGGATCATCATGATTTCGATAAAGCTTATCCGCTGTTTGCAGAACTCCGCGCGCGCCACGATGCTGCGCATTTACGCCGCGCGGAAGCCTATGCGCGGCTGGTGCAGGGTGATTATGAAAAAGGCTGGCAGCTTGCCGAAGCGCGGCTGGAGATGCCGATGGCGCTGCGTGAAACGCCAACCTTTCCCCGCTGGCGCGGCGAAGATTTAAACGGCAAAAAATTACTGCTGCTCGCCGAACAGGGATTTGGCGATACCCTTCAGTTCGCGCGTTTTGGAAAATATCTGGAAGGGCGGGGTGCCGAAATCATCTGGGCCGTGCAGGAGCCGCTGGTGGATTTGCTGGCCGCCAATGTGAACGGCAAAATCTATTCGCGCGACAAGGGTATTCCCGCCGCCGATTATTACCTGCCGCTGCTCTCGCTGCCGCTGGCAACTGGTCATATGTTGCCCGAAAGCTGGCGCGCGGCGCCGTATATCAAAGCGCCCGCAAATGGCCCAATGCTGCCGGCAATTAATAAAAAACATAAGATTGGTTTGGTCTGGGCGGGGTCTACCGCGCACAGCCGCGATTTCCGGCGCTCGATTACGGCAGGCACGCTAAAGCCGCTTATGGATGCCATGCCTAACGCGCAGTTCTATGCCCCGTTCATCGGTGGCGCGCTGGATCAGATTGGCGATCTGCCGATTACGCGGCTGGATGACCTAATCAAAAACTTTTCCGATACGGCGTTTTTGTTAAAGCAGATGGATGCGGTGGTGACGGTGGATACGGTCATCGGCCATCTGGCCGCCAGTATGGGCGTTCCAACGATTATGCTGATTGCCTATGCGCCCGACTGGCGCTGGGGCCTCACGGGCCAGCAATCCCCCTGGTACGACAGCCTGACGTTATGCCGTCAGACTGTGATGGGGGACTGGAATTCCGCTATTCAGGCCGCCATCGCGGCGGTGCCGGTGCGGATACCTAATTTCTGAACATCCACCATGCGGCGATAGCCCTGGCAGGCGAACATCGTGTTTTCGCCCGGGCGCGAATGCGGGGTGGCTTTAGTCGTGTGGATTTTGATCTCGGGGGTGTTCATACCGGTACTCCATGTTTACTGGAGCCAGTCTCCTTTAACCCCTATAAGGATGCGATGAGGGGCATCGGGGCATTTTCAAAGCCCCTTGTTATACAAAGAAAAAGGGGCCGCACCCGTTGTTTTTGGGGCGACCCCTTAATCAGTAAGGCTTCAAGAATTAGCCGTTGTTGATTCGCTCACCATGTTCGGTGGCATCCAGACCAACGGTTTCTTCCTGGGTGCTGACGGTCAGGCCAAACACGCCGTTCACGATCTTGAGGATCACGAACGTGACGACCATGCTGTAGATGGCAACCGCCGGAACGCCCAGCAGGTTGGCATTGAACAGCGCATGATCGCCCATGAGAAGGCCGTTTGCACCATTGATGGCTTTATCGCCCAGCAAGCCGGTGGCGAGAACGCCGATGGTGCCGCCAATACCATGGCAGGCGAACACATCCAGCGTGTCATCCAGCTTGAACTGGTTTTTGACGATACGGGCAACCAGGTTGCAGATGAAGCCAGCCGCGAGACCAATCAGGATCGCCGAGCTCACGCTCACGTAACCTGCGGCCGGGGTGATGGCAACCAAACCCGCCACCACGCCGATGCAGCCGCCCACCAGGGTAGGCTTGCCATCTTTAACGCTGTCCACCAGCGTCCATGCCAGCAGCGCAACAGCTGCGGAAATGAACGTGTTGACGAAGGCTTGGGTCGCTAAACCGCCCGAGGTCAGCGCGGAGCCGGCATTGAAGCCGAACCAGCCGAACCACAGCAGCGCGGTGCCGATGGCAATGTAGCCAACGTCGTAGGGACGCTGCACCACGGTGCCGAAGTCACTGCGCTTACGGAAGACGAGGGCGCAAACGAGGGCCGAATAACCCGCCGTCATGTGCACCACAAAGCCGCCGGCGAAGTCCTGCGCGCCCTTGGCGACCAGCCAGCCCGAAGGCGACCACAGCCAGTGAGCAACGGGCGAATAAACCGCAAGGCTCCAGAGAATGAGGATGGCGAGCCAGGATTTGAACTTCACGCGTTCCGCGAACGTGCCGGTCATCAGGGCCGGGGTGATGATGGCGAACATCATCTGGAAGGCCATGAACAGCAGGAACGGAATGGTGTTGCCCAGGGTGGCATCGGGGGTAAGGCCAACGCCTTTCAGCATAAAGCCGGAGAGGTCGCCGATATATTCACCCTTGCCGAGGAAGGCCAGGCTGAAACCGCCGATCACCCACACCACGCCAATCACCGAAAGGGCGATAATGTTTTGGTAAAGGGTGGAAACGGCGTTCTTGCCGCGCACCATGCCGGCATAAAAAAACGCCAAACCTGGCGTCATAACGAGAACTAAAGCGGTCGAGACCAACATCCACGATGTATCAGCAGCATTCACAACTGGTGCGGCTTCCGCAGCACATGCCAGGCCTGGTGCCAGCAGGAACGCCAGCGCCGGAAGGGCCCAAGATAGGAAACGTTTCATTGCGTTTTCTCCGTTTTGGTAAAATGTCTGACAGATATGCAGCTTAAACCCTTACCAACTGGTAAAGGAATATGGCGGGGCCCGGAGTCAAGCTGGATAGTTGCATAAGTGTGCAGTGCATGTAGTGCGGTGCACAAAAATGTTTCGCGAACGCACGTAAATTCAATTTGCGAACAAGCCGAATTTTTCGTGATGCGCTTAATGCCGATTAAGCATGCGCGTTAGCGCAAAGATAACAGCTCGATGTTGCCGCCCGACGCAGTGGTGTTCGTGCTGATGCTGCGCTCGGCGATGAATCGGAGAAGATAAAGCGGCCCGCCGGCTTTCGGCCCCGTGCCCGATGCGCCTTCGCCGCCAAACGGCTGCGATTCGACCACCGCGCCGATGATCGAGCGGTTGATGTAGAGATTTCCCACCCGCAGATGTTTGCGCACGTAATTGATCTGGCTTTCAATGCGGCTGTGGAAACCGCCCGTGAGACCAAAGCCCAGCGCGTTGATCTCCTCAATCAATTGCGGCAATTCCTGCGGCTTATAACGCACAATATGCAGGATCGGCCCGAAGACTTCCTTGTTCAGCCACGCGACATTCGGAATTTCCCACGCCTGCGGGAGAATGAAATAACCCTGGCGCATCCCATCATGTGGTTTGCCAATCGCAACCAGCTTCGCTTCCTGCTTTAAGCGCAATTCATGCGCATGCAACGCATCAAATGCGGCCTGATCAATTACCGGGCCGACATCGGTGGCAAGATCAGCCGGCGAACCGATTTGCAGTTCGCGCGTGGCGCCCGCCAGCATACCAATCACATGATCGGCGATGCTTTCCGACAAACACAACAGCCGCGCGGCGGAGCAACGCTGACCCGCCGAACGGAACGCGCTTTGAATAACATCATCCACCAGCATCTCCGGCAGGGCGGATGAATCTGCGATCAGCGCGTTAATGCCGCCGGTCTCGGCGATCAACGGCACAATCGGGCCGTCTTTCGCAGCTAACGCGCGCTGGATGGATTTTGCCGTTGCGCCGGAGCCCGTAAACACAACGCCGGCGGTGAGCGGATGATTGACTGCCGCCGAACCCGTTACGCCATTCCCCGGCATTAGCGCGATCGCAGTGGAAGGAATACCGCAGCCCAGCATCAGGTCGGCAACGCGCGCGGCGATCAGCAGTGTTTGTTCGGCGGGTTTGATCAACGCGGTATTGCCGGTCACCAGCGCGGCGGCCACTTGCCCCAGCATGATCGCCAGCGGGAAATTCCACGGGCTGATGCACACAAATACACCGCGCCCATGCAGGAAAAGTTCATTGTGTTCGCCTGTGATGCCTTTCTGCGAGTGATTGGCACCGAACAAACGCCGGGCAGAGGCCGCATAATAGCGGCACATATCAGTTGCTTCCCGCACTTCACCAACCGCATCGCCCCATGTTTTGCCGGCTTCGAAAACCAGCAGGGCAATCAAACTCTCGCGCTCCGCTTCCAGGCGGAGTGCCAGCCGGTCAAGCAGGCCAGCGCGTTCCATGAAAGGTGTGGCGTTCCAAGCTGCAAAACCCCCATGCAGTTTCTGCATGGCTTTATCCACATCATCGGCGCCGGCTTCATAACACACGCCAACGCGGTGATGGAAATTGGCAGGATTCTTAATATCCCCCGCCACATCTTCCGGCATTTTCACGCCTTCAATCATCGGCGCGGCCTGGTGCGGGTAATTCACTTTATCCGTAAGCGCTGCGGTGATTTTTTGCGTCTCCGCCGGGGCGTTCAAATCCATGCCGCTGGAATTGATGCGGGCCTCACCAAACAACCAGGCGGGGTGGGCAATCACCGGGTTGGTTTTCTGTTCAAACGCCTGCCAGCGCGCAACCGGATCTTCCGCTAGTTTGTCCGCATCCACATCCTTATCGTACAGGCGCGTGACAAAACTGCTGTTCGCGCTGTTCTCGACAAGCCGGCGGATCAGATAACTCAGCAAATCTTTGTGCGGGCCCACGGGCGCGTAAACGCAGCTTGGAATGCCATGATCCATCGCAAGCGCATGCAGTTCCGCCCCCATGCCGTGCAGGCGCTGGATTTCATAATCCCGCGCATCGCCGGCCATTTCTTTAATCGCCAGCACAGTATGCAGATTATGTGTGCCGAATTGCGGGAACACGCGGCCGCGCATGGCAAGCAGCATGCGCGCGCAGGCTAAATACGAAATGTCGGTCGCTTCCTTGCGCGTGAAAACCGGGTAGCCCGGCATGCCGCGCTCTTGGGCCAGTTTGATTTCCTTATCCCAATACGCGCCTTTCACCAGCCGCACGGTGATGCGCACATCGTTCTGTTCCGCCAGTTCATGCAGCCAGTTCAAAACGGCGGGCGCGCGTTTTTGATACGCCTGAACGGCAATGCCAAAACCGTTGTAATTTTTCAGTGCGGGCAGGGCGAGAATTTTTTCGATTAATGGCAGCGTAACCTCAAGCCGTTCCGCTTCTTCCGCATCAATCGTCAGGCCCACATGGCGGGTGGCGGCCATTTCCACCAGTTCGATCACCTTCGGGCCGGCCTCCGCCAGAAACCGTTCATGCTGCGCCCATTCAAAACGTGGATGCAGTGCGGAGAGTTTCACTGAAATCACCGGCCCGCGCGCGGCGCTGCCGGCATCGGGCGCATCCCCCACGATCTTAATGGCGTGTTTGTAAGCTTCAAAATACCGCGCGGCATCTTCTGCGGTACGGGCGCTTTCGCCCAGCATGTCGAAGGAATAGCGTTCCATCGCCGGGTGTTTTTTGCGGCTGGCATGCAGGGCGCTTTCAATCGTCTCGCCCAGCACAAAATGCCCGCCCAGCTTTTTCATGGCTGCCCGCATGGCTTCGCGCAGGCCACTGGCCTTTAACTGGTCGAACGCGCCACGCTTTTCGCTCGGCGCGCTGAGCTCCTTACCCATCATCAAACCGATCCACGCCAGCTTGGAGATAAAGTCGGGGTAATTCTGCAGATATGTTTTCCAGTCGCCCTGCGCCAGCTTTTCGCTGATCAGTAAATCGGCGGTGGGGTCATCGGGGATGCGCGGCAGGGCTTCGGCCAGCGTCATCATCGCCAGCCCCTCGGTATCGGTGAGGCGGAAATGATGGATGATTTTTTCAATTGCGCCCGCGCTTTCATAGCGCTTGCGGATATCAGCGAGCCATACAGCCGCTTCGCGGCCTACCGCGGCGTTTTGGTCACGGCTTAAATCGGCGAGCGGAATGAGCGCTTTAACAGCGCCTTCTTCATCGGCATAAGTGAGGCCGGCAATTGTTTGGCGAAGGGATTCAAGCTGGGACATGACGGAACAGATATAGTGTTCCGCCAAGCGTAACCCAGAAATATGTTAAGAATAATGAACGATTTATTTCCGCGTATGTAACGCGGGCGCAAAAATCAATGACGCAAACACTCGATCACTTTATTCCAGATCGAGATTGTTTCGCTGTTGGATTTTGATTTGCCGGCTTCCGCTTCGGCCTGTGAAAGCGCTTCGCGGCCATAGCGGGCACGCATCAGGCTGGCAAGCGCCCAGGCTTCATGCAGGGTTTCAGGGGTGGCGGTGTGAGTGGTCGTCGTCATGGCTTTATCCATCCGTAAAATCTAAAAACATTTTACAGTTGGCATTGTTGCCAAGGTTTTAATGCGGCGCCGGATGGGCACAGTTGTGGCTAAACTGCACTATTTCCAAGATGTTAATGCCCGCCCGCCGGGGCTTTGGCGCCCGCACGCGGGTTGTTTTTGGGCATGAAACACGTCAGCACAATGCCAATCGTCATGCAGCAGGCAAGGAAAACGAAGCCATCGGAATACCCCAGAATGGTGGCCTGGCGCATCAGCTCCTGATACAGGCGCCCCATGGCTTGGCCGCCGGCCTCTAACGCTGTCTGGCCCTGACTTATATAATGGTGTGAAAGGTTTGCGAGCTTATTCTGGTAAACCGGATTAAGTGGCGAGAGATGTTCCGATAAAATCGATTGGTGAATCTGCGTCTGCCGCGCGACATACGAGATGACCACCGCAATACCAATGCTGCCGCCAAGGTTGCGGCATAGCGAGAAGAAGGCGGAAGCCTTGTTGTTCTTTTCCTTCGGAATTTTCATATAGGCGAGGGTGCTGACCGGAATAAACAGGAAAGGCAGGCCCGCCGTTTGCAGAATGCGCGCGAAGGTGAAATGCGCGTAGTCCAGTTCCGGTGTGAGCACGCTGGTGTAGATCATGCCGATGGTGCACAGCGTAAACCCAAGCGTGACCAGATATTTCGCCGGCACCTTACCCACCAGCTTGCCCACAATCGGCATAAAAAAGATGACCGCAAAACCGCCCGGTGAAATCACCATGCCCGCCAGCGTGGCGTCATACCCAAATTCCGTCTGCAATAGCAGGGGCAACAGCGCGCTGGAGCCATAGAGCACAAAGCCGGTGAAGAAGATAAGCAGGCAACCCAAACCAAAGCCGGGGCTTTTCAAAATGCGTAAATCCACCACCGGGTCTTCCTGTTTAAGCAGCCAGAAAATCACGAAACCAAGGCTTAAAACGGCCACCAGCGTAAACCCGATGATCATATTGCTCTGGAACCAGTCTTCGGTCTGGCCTTTATCTAAAACAATCTGCATACAGCCAAGGCCAAGTGCGATGAGGCCTAGACCAATCCCATCAATCTTGCCAACGCCTTTGCTTTTCGCATGCTCCGGATCGCGCACATATTTATGGACAAGCCACAGCGCGATGAGGCCCACTGGAATATTCATAAAGAAAATCCAGCGCCAGGTCAGGTTATCGGTGATCCAGCCGCCGAGTGTGGGGCCCAGAATGGGCGCGACGATCATGGTAATGCCCGTGACCCCAAACACCACGCCGCGCTTTTCGGGCGGGAAAGCATCCAGCACAATCGCCTGCTGGGTGGGTTGCAGGCCGCCGCCCGCCGCGCCCTGCAGCAGGCGAAAGAACACCAGCATCGGCATGGAAAGCGATAAGCCGCAGGCCAGCGAGGTGAGCGTAAAACCCGCAATACACAGCATAAAGAAGCGTTTTCGCCCCATCACGCCAGCGAGCCAGCCAGAAAGCGGCAGAATGATACCGTTGGAGACCAGATAGGACGTCAGCACCCACGTGCTTTCTTCCTGACCCGCCGCCAGACTGCCCGCGATGTGGCGCAGGGACACGTTAGTGATGGTGGTATCCAGAACTTCCATGAAGGTTGCGATGCTGACCGCAAACGCAACCATCCATGGGTTAATCGGCTTCTCGCCTACTATGGCAGCCGCCGCGCTCATTGCCCGACATCAACTGTGGGTTCAACCGACATGCCGGGGCCGAGCAGGGGGTGATCGGGGGGAAGTTCCGTGAAGGTAATTTTGACCGGCACGCGCTGCACGATCTTCACGAAATTACCCGTGGCGTTTTCCGGCGGGAAGGCCGAGAAACGCGCGCCCGTGCCCGCCTGCACGCTATCAATCACGCCGTTATAGGCAAGGCTGGGATAGGCATCGATCTTGATTTTCACATGCTGGCCGGGCTTCATGCGCTTTAGCTGATTTTCCTTGAAGTTGGCGGTCACCCACACATCATCGCTCACCAATGCGCCCAGCTGCTGGCCCGGCTGCACATAACCGCCGACTTCCATGTTTTTATCGGTCACGCGGCCATCAAACGGCGCGGTGATTTGTGTGTAACTCAAATTGGTCGTGGCTTGATCAACGGCGGCCTGCGCTTCGGCCACCTGCGCTTCTAAATCTTTGACGCTGGCTGTAGCGGCGCCGATGGTTTGCGTGACGGTCTGCGCGCTTTTTAATCTAGCCTGCGCGGCATCATAGGCGGCACGGGCAGATTTTTCGGCGGCGATCGCGGCATCCAGGGTTGAGCGGCTGCGGGCCAAATCCCCCAGGTTTTGCAGGCGATTTAAGTCTTTTGAGGCGCGCACCCAGTTGGCTTTAGCGCTATCTACATCCGACTGCGCGGCCTCCAGATTAGAGGGCGCGGTGATTTGCGTGACTTCCGTGCTCTGGCCCTGGCTTTCCAGTTTGGCTTCCGCCGACACCAGACGCGCTTTGGCGGCGGTGAGGGCGAGCTTGTAATCGGTATCATCCAGCACCGCGATCACTTCGCCGGCTTTCACATGCTGGTTGTCATTCACCAAAACTTTTTCGATATAGCCGCTGAGCTTGGGCGCAATCATCACCACATGCGCATCAATCGTCGCATCATCCGTATGCTCCTGGGCGGGCTTGATGATCTGCCAGATGAGGAGGAGGGCCAGCACCACGCCCACGCCGATTAAAGCTTTAACCGGAATTTTGCGTTTCAGCGGGGCATCGGCAGGTGCGGTCATTAAGGTCTCGGATGGTTTTTGCTTGACTAAACTATACGGTTTAGTTTAGTCTAGGTTTCGTCGAATGACAAGGCTTATTTGAAGGCAAACAACACAGGCATGGTTAAAAAAGCGCTAGCATCGTCGATCCGTGGCGGGGGCAAGAAGGAACAAATTCTTGCCGCAGCCGACCAGCTTTTCATGCAAAAAGGCTATACGCATGTGAGCATGGATGAAATTGCGCATGCCACGCCGGTCTCCAAGCCTACCTTATATAGTCACTTCGCCGACAAGGCGGCGCTGTTTGAAGCGGTGATCACCTACCGCTGCAATTATTTTTTGCAGGATCTTACCGCCACGCTCGATCCCGCGCAGTTTGAAAAAAGCCTGCAGCGGTTCGGCGAAGTCTATGTGGCGATGCTCACCTCCAAACAAGCCATCATGACCCACCGCAGCATCATCGCGGAGCAGGGGCACTTTCCTGCCATCGGCCAGCTTTTCTACGATAACGGCCCCCGCCGCAGCCGCGAATTGATCACCGGTTTTTTCACCACCGCGCAAAAGAAAAACAAGCTGGGCGGCGCCGTGGCGCCGGAACTGCTGGCAGACATGTTCATGAGCACGCTAAAGGGCTATATGCACCTTGAAGTGCTGCTGGGCCTTAAAGCGCCGCCCTCTGCGGCCGCCATTAAAACCCGCGTGCAGCAGGTGGTGAACGCGTTTATGCAGTTCGCCAAATAACTATTTACCAGATAACTATTTAATGGTGCGGAAGAAGCAGTTTGGCGCGCCGGTATGGCAGGCGGGCCCCGTTTGGTCGACCATCAAAAGCAGCGTGTCGCCATCACAATCCAGCTTGGCTTCGACCAGTTTTTGCTTATGGCCGCTGGTCTCGCCCTTGGTCCACAAGGCATTCCGCGAACGCGACCAGTAGGTGACGTTGCCGGTTTTTAGTGTGAGATCCAGCGCTTCGCGGTTCATCCACGCCAGCATCAGCACGTTCTTGTTCATGTAATCTTGCGCGACCACCGGTATAAGCCCCTGGTCGTTCAGCTTGAGGCTGGCGAATAGCTGGTCGCGGGTGATGGTCTCATTGCTCATGTGCGCTTGGAAAGTTTGATGACCTCGGCGGGTGCCGGCGCAGCATTAATTTGTACTTCACCGGGGAACAGGCGGTTATAACCCAGCGCCACGCGCTGCACCCAGCCCTCATGGGCATTTACGTCTTGCTCCGCCAGCGCGGTGGAAAACCGTTCGAACGGCGGGAAACGGCAGACATCGCAGCGGGCCAAAAACAGTTCCTTGGCTTTTAACAGGAAGCGGAAGGGCGGCAGGCGGTGCTGCGCTACGATATCGCTGGCAAGACGCGTAATATCCATCACATTGAGGCGTAGCAGATGATCGGGATGATCAATCGCCAATTGCAGGCGCTGCGTGGCAATCGCCAGCGCGGCATCGATGAAGCTGGAGGTATCGTTGGCAACACTTAAGGCATATTCATTGCCTTCATGCCGCAGCGGATTATTCGCCGCGCCTTCAAACGCGCCCACCGCCAGCGCATCGGCCATACGGAACGGCACGCGTGTGGAGTTGCTGGATTGCGCAATCAGGAACGTTGCCTCCACATCACGGCGGGCCTTGGTGAGATAGCGGATGTAGAAGGTGGCTAACGTTGGCGGCAGCTCAGTCTTTTCCGGCAGAAAGGCGCTTTCAATATCGGAAAGCGCGGCGTTATGGGCCTGTTCAAAATGCCTGATTTCAGCAGCTAAAAGCGGGGGGGAGAGTTCCAGCGCGGCCCATTCATTCGCCTGCATGCCAATCAGTTCGGCAAACGCCGTGTGGTCCGCGGGGTCGCTGTTGGCGGCCGCGGTGATGGCATGCTGGCCGGGCGTTTTTTGCGCGACACCTGTCAGCCACTTCACCAGCGTGCTGCGCTCGAACGGCTTTTTGGTTTTGATATGCTTGGCGGCGGGCAGGGCAGGGAAGACTTCCGGCGCCTGGTCGCTGACCTGTTCAAACAAACTATGCGGGTCGATGACGGTGGCTTGCAACGAAACCTGCCCGGCGCAGATCCGCCAGCGCCATGCGGCATGCGCGCTGGCATAAACCGTCAGGCCGCCGGCGGCAAAAAAATCAGCGATCTTTTTGCTGGTAGCTATCGTCAGTTCGGATGGCGAAGGCGTTTCGGACATTCAAGTAATCCACAGGATTCATCTTTTCTTTACCATGTTTTTCACAGTGATTCAGGGCGCTTACCGGTGATTTGCCGAAATTATCCCCATTTCGCCCCGACCTGTTGCAGCGCGGACTCAATTTTCCCGTTTTGGACTCAGATTGGACTCATGATGGACTCTGCGCATGAACCGTTGACGTGCTGCGTTAAGCCTTAAGGCGATTCAAAAATGAATCAGATGATGCAAGGAATGATCTTGGAAAAACGGCGCACGCCGTCATCATCCACCACGCACAGCATCAGCTCCTGCGGGTGGTCGGCGCTCAGCGCCTTGAAATAACTTTCCGTGATCAGGCTTTGAAAGGTGATGCGAAGATTGCTCGCCTGCAAAACCAGATTGATGCCATCAAGGCCTGCGCGGAGATCAATGAACGGATTATCCGTGATCGCTTCCGGCAAATCTGGCACCACCAGCAGCCATGCGCCAAGGTTGTTCCGCACCAATTCGAATTCGGTGAAGACAAGGGCGTTGTCCGATTGAAAGGGGGCGGCGTTTGCGATCATAACCTCACATAAAAAAACTCCCCCTTATCTAAAAAGATAAGAGGGAGCTTTACAATACGTATTGCCGCGCCGGGCTTATTCGGGCTTGGCTTCTTCCGTTTCGGCTTCGGCCTTGGGAGCCTTGGCTTTCTTGGCTTTGGCAGGCTTTTCAGCAGCCGGGGCGGTTTCTGCCGCGCCTTCCGCCGATTCTGCTTCGCCTTCGGTCGCAGCCGGTTTTTCGAACATCGCCGCTGCCTGTTCCGCGGCCTTCTTGGCGGCGGCTTCAGCATCTTCCTGGCGGGTCGAGCCCAGCTTCACAGCCTGGCCGGTCTTTTCCTGGATCTTGGCTTCGTCTTCGGTGCGCGCAATGTTGATGCGAACGGAAACGCTCACTTCCGCATGCAGGCTTACCTTGACGGTGTGAATGCCAAGCGTCTTGATCGGGGCGGGCAGCATGACCTGCTGGCGTTCGATCTTGGCGCCGCCGGCATTCAGCGTATCCGCTACGTCACGCACGGTGACGGAACCGAACAGCTGACCGACTTCCGAGGCCTGACGGATGATCGTGAAGATCTTGCCGTCCAGCGACTTGCCGCCGGCTTCCGCCTTGGCGCGTGCATCGGCGTTCGCCGCTTCAATCACGCTGCGCTGGGCTTCGAAATACGCCAGGTTTTCCTTGGTGGCGCGCAAAGCTTTCTTGCGCGGCAGAAGGAAGTTGCGGGCATAGCCGGGCTTGACCTTGACCACCTGGCCAATCTGGCCCACGCGGCCCACGCGTTCTAAAAGGATGACGCTAATCATTGAAAGTCTCCCGTGTCACGAACATAGGGAAGAACCGCCATGAACCGCGCGCGCTTGATGGCGTTGGCGAGTTCACGTTGCTTCTTGGTCGAGACCGCGGAAATGCGGCTCGGCACGATTTTACCGCGTTCGGAAATGAAGCGGCCCAGCAGCTTCACATCCTTCCAGTCGATCGCCGGCGCTTTCGCGCTGTTGAACGGGCAGGTCTTGCGGCGGCGGAAGAACGGGCGGCGGCCCATGGCCGGGTTCTGGCCCTGGCCTTCTTCGCCTTCTTTACCGCCACGTTCGTTGCGGCGGGTATTGGTGCGTTCAGGACGTCGCATGTTTATTCTCCCTGCGTTTCATCGTTGGAGGCACGGCGCGGGGCGCGGCCCGAAGGCGTGCGGTCGCTGCGGTCACGGCTAAAGCCGCCACCACCGCCGAAGCCGCCCTTATCGCCGCCGAACTCGCCGCGATCGTCTTCATCGCGCTTGCGCAGCATGGCCGAAGGGCCTTCTTCCGGGGTTTCCACGCGAAGGGTCATGTAACGCAGCACATCTTCGTTGATGCGCATGGTGCGTTCCATTTCCTCAATGGCGTTCGCCGGGGCATCGATGTTCATCAGAACATAGTGGCCCTTTTTGTTTTTCTTGATGCGGTAGGCAAGCGTGCGCAGACCCCATTGCTCGGTCTTCGTGACTTTGCCGCCCTGCTTTTTGAGAAGTTCAGTTACATCGGTGGAAAGCGTTTCCACTTGTGCAGGCGTCAGATCCTGCCGTGCGATGAACACGGATTCATAGTATGGCATATAAGTTTCCTTATGGATGCTCAGGCCAAATCGGCCATAGCCCACCTGAACCATTCAGATGAGCAAGGATGGGGCTGTTTATAGGGAAGGGGCCCGCGCATGTAAAGCATTTGCCGCCGCCATAATCGGCTTTTTTCGCGCTTTTCAAGGTTAACCCGGGCAAAACCCGGCCGTTTACCCTGTTTTTGGCCGATTTCTGGCCATGAATGTATTTCTCCGCTTTCTTTTTCGCCTTCCAAAACGTTATGAACAGAGGGCTAAATTTTTAACACGGGAAATATTATGTCGAACCCTTTGCTTCGCAGTCTCTATGTCGCCTCCGCGCTCGCCCTTACCGGCGGCGCTACTGTCACAGCCGCGCAGGCCGAAAGCATCACGGCGCCGGTCGCCACGGTATATGAAAAGCCGGAAGGCATTCCGTTTGCGGGCGAAACCGCGGAACAGCAGAAAACGCGCTTTGGCGTGCTGGTTGATTATGCCAAGACCGATACCGGCATCACTATTCAGACCCAGCATTTCAATCCCAAGAGCGGCGATGTGTATCACGCGACCGGTATTTTCACGGCCAAGGGCGCGCAGCTGACCATTACCTTGCGGGAAATCGGCACCTTTGGCCCGTATGCGCTGGTTGCCAAGGACGGCACTCTGGTGTTCCAGGATAACGATCTGAAGGCGCTGAACGACAAGTTCATGCTGGGTCTTAGCAGCGAAGTGCTGCAGGCGCTGCGCGTGGCGGCAACCAATATCAGCGAAGGCAAAAAGCCTGCGGCGCCGGTGGCCCAGCAGGACATTAAAGTGGCGGATCAGCCCGCCGCCCCATCGCTAACCCCCGCGCCGTCGCAGGAGCCCGTTTCGGATTCCCCGGATAATGGCCCCAGCAAAACATCTACGCCGACGCTTCGCGTTATAATTGGCGAACATGGTATGCCGGTATTTGAAGTCAATAATAACGGCTGGGCAAAATTGCCAAACGCCATTGCGTCGCAGAAGCTGGCACCGTTCCTCAGCCCCAGTGCGCCGGTTGATACGGCCAGCGCCGCGCCCAGCGAGCCGCCGGCAAGCAGCCAGCCAAGCGCTGAAACCAATGCGTTAAGCCAAGTCTCCAGCGAAGCACCGAGCAGCCAGCCTGAAGCCAGCCGCGCATCCAGCGCCATGGCAAGCAGCCAAGAGTTGGCATCCAGCCAAGAGTTAGCCAGCAGCGCGTCATCCAGCATGGAAGCCAGCCAGCCTGCGCCAGCCCTTGCCAGCGAACCCGCCAGTGAACCAGCTAGTGAAGCAAGCAGCCAGCCGGGTGCGGAATCCAGCGCGGCCAGCGAGCTCTCCGGCCAGCCTGCCAGCAGCGAAGCGCCGGTTAGCAGCGCGCCCAGCGCGGCATCCAGCCAAGAGCTGGCAAGCAGCCAGCCGCAGGCCAGCACCGCACCATCCAATGAGGATTCAATTGTAGTTGCAAGCAACGCCGCGCCCGCGAGCAGCGCACCGGCAAGTGCGTCTTCCAGCCAGCCCGCCAGCAGTGAAATGCAGTCAAGCAGCGCGCCGGCCAGCGCGGAAGCTGCCTATAAACCATTGCCGGCGCCAGAACCGCTTACCTTTCAGTCCGACCTTATTCTTGGTCAATGGACGCCGAAACAGGTTCTCGTTAACGGTATAGCAAGCGTTGCCGTTCTTGCTCTGGCAGGTCTGGTTATTCTTCGCCGTAAATTCAAGGCTGCATCTGCGGCGACCACCACGCCCGTTACAGCACGTGTTGAACCCGCAGCCCCAGCCTTGCCGCCGGAAGTGGGTACCCCGGCTGTTTCGCCCACCGTGGCCGCCGTGGCCACCACGCCTGCCGCAAGCGCACCGCCGGTTGAACCGCCGGCGGCGCCCGCTGAAGCCCCGGCTGAACCCGTGGTTGAGTCCGTCGTGGCGGCTGTGCCCCCCACGCCAAGGTCGTTGCCGGCGCCAACTGCCACGCTGCAACCTGTCAGAACAGCCCTGGCTCAATTGGAAGGCCATGGCTTTGTATTAGATGAAATGCCTGCCGCCGGTCGTCCGGCGTCGCAGTCGGCCCCGGTGATTGATGGCAGCGTGGCGGGCGGCCCGGGTTAAGTCGCCTTCACATTCCAACGCATAAAAAAACACCCGCCATTTCTGGCGGGTGTTTTATTTTGTCTGATGCGAAGATCAGAAAAGAGCTTATTCGCTCTTTTCCTTTTCTTCCTTACCGCGCTTGAGCGCTGCACCCAGAATATCGCCAAGGCTGGCGCCGCTGTCGGATGAACCGTATTCCGCCATGGCTTCCTTTTCCTCGTCGATTTCACGCGCCTTGATGGAAAGCGTGATCTTGCGGGTGGCCTTATCAAGCTGCGTGACCTTGGCATCCACCTTTTCGCCAACGGCGAAGCGGTCGGGACGCTGCTCGGAACGCTCGCGGGACAGGTCGGATTTGCGGATAAAGCCCGTGAGGCCTTCTTCGCCAACCTTCACTTCCACGCCGCCATCGTTGATGGCCGAGACGGTGCAGGTGACCACATCGCCCTTCTTGATACCCAGCGACACGTTTTCGAACGGATCGTTGGTGAGCTGCTTGATGCCGAGGCTGACGCGTTCTTTTTCCGCATCTACTTCCAGCACCTTGAACTTGATGACCTGACCCTTGGCATAACCTTCCAGAGCGTCTTCGCCATCCTTGTCCCACGAAATATCGGACATGTGGATCATGCCATCGATATCGCTGGGCAGTGCAACGAACAGGCCGAATTCCGTGATATTGCGGATTTCGCCTTCCAGCTCGTCACCGGCTTTATACTTCTCGGCGAAGCTGTTCCACGGGTTGTCCTGGCACTGCTTGATGCCAAGGCTGATACGGCGCTTGGCCATATCGACATCGAGCACCTGCACTTCCACTTCCTGGCCCGGGGTAACAATCTTGCTGGGGTGGGCATTCTTTTTCGTCCACGACATTTCGGAAACGTGAACGAGGCCTTCAATGCCCGGCTCCAGTTCCACGAACGCGCCGTAATCGGTGATGTTGGTGACTTTACCCTTGAAGCGCGTGCCCGAAGGATATTTGGCGGCTACGCCCTCCCACGGATCGGCCTCCAGCTGCTTCATACCAAGGCTGATGCGCTGGGTTTCCGGGTTGAAGCGGATCACCTGCACCTTCACGCTCTGGCCAATCTGCAGGGCCTCGGAGGGATGGTTGATGCGCTTCCACGAGATATCGGTCACGTGCAGCAGGCCATCGACGCCGCCGAGGTCCACGAACGCACCGTAATCGGTGATGTTCTTGACCACGCCGGTGAGGATCTGGCCTTCCTTGAGGTTGGCAACCAGTTCGCTGCGGGCTTCAGCGCGGCTTTCTTCCAGCACGGCACGGCGGCTTACAACAATGTTGCCGCGCAGGCGATCCATTTTCAGGATCAGGAAGGGCTGCGGGGTGCCCATCAAAGGCGTAATGTCCTTGACGGGGCGGATATCGACTTGGCTGCCAGGCAAGAAAGCCACGGCGCCTTGCAGATCAACGGTGAAGCCACCCTTGACCTTGCCGAAGATGATACCGTTAACGCGCTGCTGGCCTTCATGGGCTTTTTCAAGCACCACCCAGGCTTCTTCGCGCTTGGCCTTTTCGCGGCTAAGAACAGCTTCGCCTTCGCGGTTTTCCATGCGCTCCACGAGCACATCGACCATGTCGCCAACCTTCAGTTCGGCGGCAACGCCGTTATTCGCGAATTCACGCAGG
Source organism: Pseudomonadota bacterium (assembly GCA_048498415.1). Lineage (GTDB taxonomy): Bacteria > Pseudomonadota > Alphaproteobacteria > UBA9219 > RGZA01 > JBEHYA01. Next base: position 14,942 of record JBEHYA010000008.1, on the reverse strand, counting down.
TTAATGCGGCCTTCCGATTTCAGGCCGGCATCCACCAGCACGAAATCGTTTTCAACGGAGACCACGCGGCCTTTGACCACCGAGCCTTCCAGGCTCTTGCGGTTGCCCATCATCTCGTTCATGAGGTCGGCGAATTTTTCGCCTTTTAAATACTGCGAGTAATCCTGCTCGTCCGGGCTGATGGTGATGGCGCGCTGGCGCTGTTGGCGCGCCTGCTTGTCATCACGGCGGGGCTTGCGGCCACCGTCACGCTTGCCACCCTTGTTTTCACGGGGGCCTTTGGACTTCGGAGCTTTGGATTCAGTGTTTTCTTCGTTCATTTTCTGTGCGGCCTGAGCCATAGGTTTCTTCCTGATTGGCGGGAAATTCCATTTTTAAGGGGAAGCTCCCACGTTGGGTTAGAGTTATAAAAACGTTCCGTTCCGCCATGCCCAAAACCGTGGGGTGTTGGGGCAGGGGCGAAAAGCAAAACGCCCGCCGGCACCATGCCGGCAGCTTCAAAAGTTATGCGGTTTTTTGCTTCACGATCTGAAGGGCTGCGGCAAACACCGCATCGGCATCCAGATTGCTGGTATCCAGCAGAACGGCATCGGGTGCCGCCTTGGTGGGAGCAACGGAACGAGTTGCATCGCGCGCATCGCGTTCCTGCATATCCTTTAAAACGTGGTCATATGTAACGGGTTGCCCGCGGCTTTGCAACTCTTTCACACGCCTTTCGGCACGTTTTTCGGCAGAAGCCACGATAAAAAGCTTAATTTCGGCCTCCGGGGCGATAACGGTGCCGATATCCCGGCCATCCAGCACGGCCCCGCCCGGCTGCCGGGCGAACTGTTTCTGGTAATTGAGCAGGTGCTCCCGCACCTCCGGAATAGCCGCGACCTTACCGGCGGAAATGGATGTGCTTTCCAGTCTGAGCTCGGGATCGTTCATCAGTTCCGCCGAAATGCCGCGCGAAAAGCCGGCGGCGATTTTGATGGCTTCTTCCGGATGATCCACGCTTTTGCCGGCGCGCAGCGCGGCAACCGCCACCGCCCGGTAAAGCGCCCCGGTATCGAGATGCGGCAGGTTGAAATGTTTGGCAAGGCGCCGTGCCAGCGTGCCTTTGCCGCTGGCCGATGGCCCATCAATGGCGATGATCATGGCCAGATCATAGGGCGTGAATCACATTTCCGAAAGCTGTTTGAGTCGTCAAAAAGCCGGGTTAGCCTTTATTTATATAGTCTGATTTGCCAAGGCTGCGGATGGATATTGATAGCGGTAATACGGCGCTAAAGCTTGATTTTGAAGAAGAGGAGCCGCCGCTGGGCGCGCCTGCGTTTGATGACGTTATGGGCGATCGTGGCGTAAATGACTATGCGGGGCCGATCGCCCTGAACGACGAAGATTTCAAAAAATTATGCCACGCCTATTTCCGCGCCGCGCATGCGCCGTTTCTCTTGATCATCAAAGATGAATTGATGCGCGTTGCCGATGAAGAAGAATACAGCGATCTGGAAGTGGAACACCCCGACCGGTTATGGGGGGTGGTCGATGGTCAGAATGCGCGTCACCATATCCGTGTGGTGAAAATCTTTCAGTGCGGCAATGACCAGCCGGATTTTGAAAAGCAGTTCGCCCTCGACCCCGCCGTCATTCGCGAAAACCCGGGGCTGTATGGCTTTCCCTTGCGTCGGCCGACAAGCCAGGCGGGTTTTAATGGTGGCGATTTTCATCTGGATTAGGCTCGCCGCTTAACTCATTGCTTTTTAATAACAAAATGGTCGTGGCAGCGGGGAGACTTATCCACCGTTTCACCCCATGTTTGTATTTGAAAGGTTGACAAAGTGTTCTGCGAATCGTTAGAAACACGCCCTTTCGAACCTAACGTTGCACATCATGGCTTATCCTAAAAACGAATATCCTGCCGACACTTTAACGCGTGGTTCTGACGATGAACAACCCGCCAAGCTGGTTTGCCACCGTCTGAAAACCTTTGCCGGCCACAAGTTTGAAGAAGCCCGGCAAGATGGTTTTTCCTACATGCTCCTGCGCTCGGATTGGCTGCAGGATGAAGATGCCATGCCTTATGAAGCTGAAATGTTCGATAGCGCGGCGGCTTTCTGGACGCGCGTGAACCACCTGAGCAGCGATAAGAGCATGGATCGCGTCATGTATGTCTTTGCCATCAACGGTCTGCGCGATGCCAGGGAACAGATGGAACTGCCATTAGCCGACGTGCTGGCTAACCCCGAACAATATGGCTTTGAAGCCAAAGACACCCCGCGCCGCGGCGCGGACCGTCGGCGCCAGCCTGTTCTGGAACTCGACGCCGCTTAATTCATTCCGCCGTAGTTGAAACAGCCGCTGCGCCGCTTTCCATGCGGGGCAGGGTGCTTTTGTTCATGCTTTGCATCGTGCCATAGAGCACCACGGCAATAAACACCGACAGGAAAAACAGGCCCACATAGGCCCCCACCGCCGACACGCCGCCCGTGGCCGCAATCCGCGCATTCGCGGCCGCCATATCGCTTTCCTGGCGTCTGATTTTTTTGATCTGCTCCGCCGCGTGCCAGATATACAGATAACGGGAAGCTGCGGCGGCCGCGACCGCATACATGACCCAGGGCAGGTGAATGCCGAACGCATCCAGCATATAGGCGACCATAAAAATCAGCGCGAAGAACAGCGAAAAAAGCAGATACATTTTGCGGTATAAAAACCAGATGGGCGGCATCAGAAGGCACAGCCAGTTGGTTTTCTTGAGCCGCACCATGAACGGCTCCATTTCTTTATAGCGCATCATGCGCCAGAAGCCTTCGTAATCCTGCCAGTTTTCGCCTACGAACAACTTTAAGTCAGCGTCGGAAGTGCTTGCTAAATCAGTGCTATCAGGCAACAGGGGCATGGTTTTTTCCTTTATTGAATAGCGCAGCCAAGCGTGTTCATCAGTTGAATAAAATTGGGAAAACTGGTTGCGATAAAACTGCCATCGTCGATCTTCACGGGCTCGGCGCTTGCGCTGCCCATCACCAGAAAACTCATGGCGATGCGATGATCCATGGCCGTCTTGATCGTGGCGCCGCCCTGCGGCTTGCCGCCATGTACGGTAAGATCATCGCCTTGAATTTCAACTTTCACGCCGCAGGCTGTCAGGCCTTCCGCGATCATGGAAAGCCGGTCGCTTTCTTTGACGCGAAGTTCACTGAGGCCCCGCATCACTGTTTTACTTTCTGCGAATGAAGCCAGCACCGCCAGCACCGGAAATTCATCAATCATGCTGGGCGCGCGTGCTGCCGGCACTTCCACGCCCTTCAAAACCCCGCCTTTTATGCGTAAATCCGCAACTTTTTCGCCGGCTTGGCTCCGCTCGTTTTCAAACGATATATCCGCGCCCATCTCGCGCACCGTTTCATAAAAGCCGGTGCGGTGCGGGTTCATGCACACATTTTTGATCGTGATTTCGGAGCCTTCATGCAGCAGCGCAGCCGCCACCGGAAACGCGGCGGAGGAAGGATCAGCGGGCACCTGAATATCTTTGGCCTTTAATTCCGGATAGCCGGTGATGGCAATAATCGCCTCGCCCGAAGCCCCACGTTCCACTTTCACATCCGCGCCAAAATGCCGCAGCATGGTCTCGCTATGATCGCGCGTGGGGTGCGGTTCGGTCACGGTTGTAATGCCCGCCGTATTCAATCCACACAATAAAATCGCTGATTTTACCTGTGCACTCGCCACCGGCAGCGTATAGCTAATCGGCGTCGTATCGCGTGTGCCGATCACGCTGAGCGGCAAACGGTTTTCATCCGTCGCCTGAAAATTCACGCCCATCAGCGAGAGCGGTTTCATCACCCGCGCCATCGGGCGTTTTTGCAGGCTGGCATCGCCTGTGAAGCGGCTGGTGAAATTATAACTGCCCACCAAACCCATCAGCAGACGCGTGGAGGTGCCGCTGTTGCCCATATACATTTCTTTATCAGGTGTCGTGAGGCCGCCCACGCCAACACCCTGCACCCACCAGCCGTTTTCATCTTTGCCGGAATTTACGCCAAGCGCCTTCATGGCGGCGGCGGTATTCAAAACATCCTCGCCTTCCAGAAGGCCGGAAATGCGGGTTTTGCCAATCGCCATGCCCCCCAGCATAAGGGCGCGATGCGAAATGGATTTATCGCCGGGAACGTCGATTTTACCGCGCAAAGACCCGCATTTACGCGAGGTGAGCGCTTTAGGGCCATGGCTCATAAAAACAGTTTTGACAGATGGTCCCACTCATGGCAAGTAAGCCACTCGTTTTTCATACCTTTTGGGGCGGCTCGCCCCACCGGAGCATCTCGTGGTCAATCCTGAATGGGGCATTAAACGCACCTGCCATTCCTGCGGCGCCAAATATTACGATTTCAAGAAAAAGACGCCCGTGTGCCCCAGCTGCGGCACTGCGTTCGATCCCGAAGCGCTGTTGAAGTCGCGCCGCCGCGCCGCGCCGGAAGAAAAACCCAAGGTGGTTGAAAAGGTTGAAGACGTCGAGGTCGATACCGACGAGAAGGAAGAAAAAGCCGAGGGCGATGATGTGCTCGAGGATACGGCCGATCTGGGCGGCGACGATGTAGAAGTCGTGGAAGCCGAAGACGAAAAAGAAGAGTCGTAATACCGGCTATTTTCTTACGTCGGCTTTTCGCCAGACAAAATCCAGCGGATTCCAGCTCAACGCCTTGGCGATTTGCCAGGGCGTTGCTTTACGCGCCTTTTGAATCTGCATGCGCTTGTTCCATACAGCGGGCAGCGCCTTCACCCCATCCCGCAGGCCTTCCCAGCGTGATTTAAAATATTTGGGGTTGGCCAGCGATAGCACGGTAAGTGCGATATGGAACGGCAGCAGCGGATAGAACAGCACACACGGCATATTCTTCACAAACACCCACAACCGGTTGCGCGTACCATGATAGAGCGAGAAATGGCTTTTAATGCCCGTGAGCGCCGAGCCTTCATGCCGCACGAACGCTTCCGCCACTTGCACGGCGTAATGGCCCGCCAAACGTAGGCGGAAATTCAAATCCACATCTTCGCAGTAACAGAAAAAATCTTCGTCAAACCCGCCATGCTCTAAAAACACATCGCGGCGCACGAGATAGGCGGCGCCGCAGGGGCCGAACACGGTGCCTTCATCGGGCAGGTTCTCCACGCCCCAGCCTTCGCCGCCGCGCCAGGGAATGCCGATGGCTAAATAACAATCGCCCGCACCATCTAACAGTTCCGGCACGCGGTCATTCAGTTGCGTGCAACCGAACAGCACGCAATCCGGGTGGCGGCGCATCGCTTCTAAAAAGGTTTGAAGGCATTCGGGTTCGGCATAGGCATCCGGGTTGATCAAAAAAATCCAATCACCCTTGGCTTCGCGCGCGGCCAGATTGTTGCCCGCCGCAAACCCTAAATTCTTGCCTGCCTTAATCCATTTAAAACGGGCATCGGGCACCGGCGTGTTATCCGAGCCATCGGATGAGCCGTTATCCACCATGAAGACTTCAAAATCCGCGTTCGTTTGGCCGGCCAATGCCGCCATGCAGCGCTGGATGCGGGCGCCGCCATTGTAATTGACGCAGATAATGCTGAATTTCATGGCGGGAAAGTTAAAGCCTGCTGGACAAGGGCAGTGTTTTTTGCCCAAAATGCTGGCTGTAAGGATGCAGCAATGACCCAGACCAATCAAGCAAAAGACAAAAACCGCGTTATTATTTTCGATACCACGCTCCGCGATGGCGAACAATCGCCGGGCGCCGCCATGAATCTGGAAGAAAAGCTGCGCATTGCTGCCGCGCTGGAAGAACTGGGCGTCGATGTGATCGAGGCCGGTTTTCCCATTTCATCCGCCGGCGACTTCAAGGCGGTGAACGAGATTGCCAAGATCATCAAGAATTCAACGGTGTGCGGGCTTGCCCGCGCCGCGCGTGCCGATATTGAACGCTGCGCCGAAGCCATCGCACCGGCCCCGCGCCGCCGCGTGCATATTTTCATCTCCACGTCACCTCTGCACATGAAATACAAGCTGCAGAAGGAGCCGGAGCAGGTCGTGCAAGCCATCTACGACGCGGTTTCCTTCGCCCGTAACCTTACGGATGATGTGGAATGGAGCGCCGAAGACGGCAGCCGCACCGAGCCCGATTTTTTATGCCGCTGCGTGGAGACCGCGATTAAAGCGGGCGCGACCACCATCAACATCCCGGATACGGTTGGCTACACCATCCCCGAAGAATTCGGCGAGATGTTCAAGATGCTCATCAACCGCGTGCCGAATTCCGACAAAGCGATTTTCTCCGTCCATTGCCATAACGATCTTGGCCTTGGCGTGGCAAATTCGCTGGCGGCGATTGCTAATGGCGCACGTCAGGTGGAATGCACCATTAACGGTTTAGGCGAACGCGCCGGCAATGCCGCGCTGGAAGAAATTGTAATGGCGCTGAAAGTCCGCCAGGACAAAATGCCTTATACCACCGGCATTAAAACCGAACACATCACGCGCACCTCGCGGCTGGTTTCCACCATCACCGGCTTTGTCGTGCAGCCCAACAAGGCGATTGTGGGCGCCAATGCGTTTGCCCATGAAAGCGGCGTGCATCAGGATGGCATGATCAAGAACCGCCAGACCTATGAAATCATGACGCCGGAATCCGTGGGCGTGATGAAATCCACGCTCAAGCTCGGCAAACTGTCCGGCCGCAACGCCTTCCGCAGCAAGCTGAAAGATTTAGGCTATGAACCCGGCGACAACGCGCTGGAAGAAGCCTTCAAACGCTTCAAAGATTTGGCCGACCGCAAGCGCGATATTTTTGACGATGATATCATCGCGCTCATGGATGACGAAGTCGGCAACGCTGCGGCGCGCCTGAAGTTCGTGAGCCTGGAAGTTTATGCCGGCTCCAAAGGCCCGCAGCGCGCCACGCTGGAAATGGAAGTGGATGGCAAGTTGCAGAAGGTCACCGCAACCGGCAACGGCCCGGTGGATGCCACTTTTAACGCCATCAAACACATTATGCCTCATGATGCCACGCTGCTGCTTTATCAGGTGAGCGCCGTCACCAAAGGCACGGATGCGCAGGCGGAAGTCAACGTGCGCCTTGAAGAAAACGGCCGTACCGTAAACGGGCAGGGCGCCGACCCTGATACGCTGGTGGCATCCGCCCGCGCCTACATCAACGCCCTCACCAAAATCTTTGCCCGCCGCGAAAAAAGCGCCCCGGGCGAGATGACCCTGATGGGCGACGAGCGCCGGGCGATTTAAAGCACGCCCTCTCCGGCATTCCCGCGAAAGCGGGAATCCCGTTTGGTTATAAGCAGAAAATAAAAAGGAAACTGGATCCCCGCCTGCGCGGGGATGCCTGTTTATGTTAAGATTACTTCTTCAAAGGCAAATTCACGTGGCCCATCTTGCGGCCCGGTTTGGCGTCGCGCTTGCCGTAAAGATGCAGGCTGGCGCCGGGTTCCTTGAGGATTTTTTCCCAAGCACCCGCATCATCGCCGATTAAATTCTTCATCATGCAGGGCTGGCGCGGCGTGGTATCGCCGAGCGAAAGCCCACAAATCGCGCGCACCAGTTGTTCAAACTGGGAAGTCGCGCAAAAATCCATCGTCCAGTGGCCGGAATTGTGGGGGCGGGGCGCCATCTCGTTCATCAGCACGCCATTATCGGTCACAAACATTTCAACCGCCAAAAGGCCGATTACGCCGAGTTTTGTCGCCAGCGTTTCCGCCATATGCTGCGCCTGTTTCTGCACATCTAAACTAATATGGGCGGGCACATGCGTTTCATCGAGAATGCCGTTTTTGTGGCGGTTTTCCACGGGCGTAAACGCCTTCATGGTGCCATCGGCGCGGCGCGCGACGATCACGGAAATTTCTTGGCTGAATTTCACGAAGCCTTCCAGAATGGCGTGATCGGTTTTCAGTTCCGCCCACGCTGTCTCCGCATCACTATCCTTGCGGATGATGGCTTGCCCCTTGCCGTCATACCCGCCGCATGCGGTTTTCAGCACCGCCGGCGCGCCAATCTGCTTCAAGGCCGCCTTCAACCCATCCAGATCCTTCACCGCACGGAATTCCGGCACGCCGAGGCCCAGATTTTTAGCAAAGCTTTTTTCTAACACCCGATCCTGCGTGGTTTTCAAAACATTCGCACCGGGATGCACCGCGCACACGCTTGCTACCGCATCTAAAGCAGCCAGCGGCACGTTTTCCCACTCCAGCGTCACCACATCGACTTTCGAAGCGAATTCTTTCAGTCTGGCGGTATCGCTGAATTCGCCCAGCGTTACAAACGGCGTGACTTTGCATGCGGGCTCATCCGAACTCTGCGCGTAAATATGCGTTTTATAGCCCAGCTTGGCCGCCGCCAGCGCGGTCATGCGGCCCAGTTGGCCGCCGCCAAGTATGCCGATGATGCTGCCGGGTGGAATAATTTTCATTTCTTCTTATGCGCCGCTTTATCCGGTGTCTTGGCCACGCGCGCGGTTTGCAATGCACGGAACTGTGCCAGTTTTGCCGCCAGTTTTTTATCTTCCGTCGCCAAAATGGCCAGCGCCAACAGCGCCGCATTCTTCGCGCCCGCTTCACCAATCGCCAGAGTGCCAACCGGAATACCCGCCGGCATTTGCGCGATTGAAAGCAGGCTATCAATACCCTTCAGCGCCCGGCTTTCCACCGGCACGCCAAGCACGGGCAGGGTGGTGATGGCAGCCGCCATGCCCGGCAGATGTGCCGCGCCGCCGGCGCCGGCAATGATCACTTTCAGCCCGCGCGCCGCGGCAGAGCCGGCATATTCATATAAGCGCTTGGGCGTGCGATGGGCGGAGATGATTTTGGCTTCGTGGCTCACGCCGAAATGCTTCAGCCATTCATCGGCATGCTTCATGGTCGCCCAGTCGGATTGGCTGCCCATAATGATGCCAACCAGCGGGCCCTTCTTCGCGTTTTTTGATGATTGTTTTGCCATGGCTCCAGCACTACATTTGAAGCGCGTTACCATAAACATTCATTCGGCCAATGTCCAATATTCCTGCAACCATGCGCGCCGTGCTGGCCGACCCGCCCGGCGGCGCCGAAGCGCTTAAAATCATCACCGCCCCGGTGCCCGTGCCCGCGCCGGGTGAGGTGCTGATTAAAGTTGCCGCCGCCGGCGTCAACCGCCCCGATATCATGCAGCGCAACGGCAAATACGATCCGCCCAAGGGCACGACGCCCATTCTGGGTCTGGAAGTCGCGGGGCAGGTGGCGCTGGCACCCGTGGGCAGCCGCTGGAAAACCGGCGATAAAGTTTGCGCGCTATTAGCCGGCGGCGGGTATGCCGAATATGCCGCCGCACCCGAAGGCCAATGCCTGCCATGGCCGGAAAACTTAAGCGCTACCGAAGCCGCCTGCCTGCCGGAAGGCCTGTTTACCACCTATGCCAATTTATTCGAGCATGGCGGCCTGAAAGCCGGTGAAACGGCGCTTGTGCATGGCGGCACAAGCGGCATTGGCCATTACGCCATTCAGCTTACTAAAATTTTTGGCGCCAAAATTATCGTGACTGTGGGCGATGATGATAAAGCTGCTTTCTGCCGCCAGCTGGGCGCCGATCACGCCATCAATTATCACAAGGCAGATTTCGCCGATGAAGTTTTGAAACTTACCAGCAATCACGGCGTGGATGTGGTGCTGGATATGATCGGCGGCGATTACATCGCCAAAAATATTTCCTGCATGGCACCCAAAGGCCGGCATGTGAGCATCGCCGCGCAAAAGGGGAAGGCGTCGGAGCTTGATATCTGGCAGATCATGAAAAAGCAGCTGGTGCTCACAGGCTCCACCATGCGGCCACGCCCCGTGGCCGAAAAAGCCCGTCTGGCGTGGGAAATCGAGGCCCGGCTATGGCCCAAAATCGTTGCCGGGGCCCTTAAACCCCATGTTTTTCAGGCCTTTCCCCTGGAAAAAGTGGCCGAGGCACATAAATTGATGGAATCCGGCCGCCATCGTGGTAAGGTCGCGCTCACTGTTGGTTTTTAACCGCAGCAATCCCCTTAATTCTGTTGTTACCGGGATTGTCCGGATGGGTTTTCCCCCGTTCGGCAAGGGGTAAGTTTTTGTTTTTTTGAATGAGGTTTCGCATGTCCAATATGCCATTGATGCCCAAGGCCACCGCCGTCTGGCTGATTGAAAACACCGCGCTCAGCTTCGACCAGATCGCTGAATTTTGCCAGCTGCATCCCCTCGAAGTAAAAGGCATCGCCGACGGCGAAGTGAACATCGGCATGGTCGGCCTCAACCCCATCATGCAGGAACAGCTCACCAAAGAAGAGATCGAGCGCTGCGAAAAAGACCCCACCGCGCGCCTTAAGGTAAAAGAACGCGACCTGCCGGAAATCTCGCTCCGCAGCAAAGGCCCGCGCTATACGCCCGTGACCAAGCGCAGCGAAAAGCCCGATGGCATCGCATGGATCATCAAGAACCACCCGGAAGTCTCCGACGCGCAAATCGTGAAACTCATCGGCACCACCAAGAGCACAATCGAAAAAATACGCGACCGTTCGCACTGGAACATCGCCAACATCAAGCCGCGCGACCCCGTGACGCTGGGCCTATGCAAGCAGGGCGATCTGAACGTGGCGATTGAAAAAGCGCGCAAGCACAACCCGGGCGCGGCGATTGACCAGGCGCCATCGGAAGCGGAACTCCACGTTCCCACCACCGATGATACCGATCAGCCTACCGATGCCGGCTACGATAAGCTGATGGGCAACGGCTAATCTTCCTTGCCTCATCCCCGCGAAAGCGGGGATCCAGCTTAAGCCGCGTCTGCGGCTGAATAGGTAAAGGCAATGTCCCAGTCCCCTGGATTCCGGCTTATCAAAGGGGTGAGGTACTTTCAAAATGGAATGGCTGAGCCTCGCGCTGCTGTCACGCCTGCTATTTGCCGTCTGCGGCATTTTCGATAGCCATTACCGCCATTATTTCTCCAGCGGCTACGCGCAAACCGTGTTTTTCGCGCTGTTTGCGCTCATTGCCGGGCCCATTCTGCTTCTTATCATTCAGCCCGCTATGCCACCGCCCACGCTGTGGCTGCCGCTGCTTGGCGCCGGCTTTGTGATGGGGGTGTGGATTATCCCGTATTTTGAAGCGATCAAGCTGGCGGATGCCTCGGCAATCGCCAGCATGTTCGGCCTTGGCCGCATCTTCATTCCAATTTTCGCGTTTTTTCTTATCGGCGAAGTTTTGCAGCCGCACGAATATGCCGGCTTTGCCATCGTGATCGCGGGTTCGCTTTTTTTGTTCTATTCGCCCAAAGATACGCACATCGCCATGAAGCCGTTCATGCTCATGCTGCTGGCCGGCTTCATGCAGTCGCTCTATAACGTTATGAACAAATACACGCTCTCGCACCTGCCGGTATATGACGCGTGGGTTTATATGTTCTGCATATCCAATGCGGTTATTTTGCTCTCATCGCTTTTGCCCGGCTGCCGGCAGGGCCTGAGCGAAGCCGTGGCCGCCATGCCAAAAATCGGCCCGCGTTATGTCGTCAGTTTTCTGGTTGGTAATCTCGGCTTCTTCATTTTCACGCTGGCGCTTTCGCTCACCAAAGTCAGCTACGTGGTGCTGGTCACGGTGTTCCAGCCGTTCTTCGTGCTCGCCATCATGTACGTGCTGCGGCGCTTTCCCGCGCTCCAGTCGCGCGAGGATCTGGAAGCCAAAAGTATCATGAAAAAGATCAGCGCCTTCACTATCATGGCAACAGGCCTGCTTATCACCTTTTGGCCGCATAGCGCGCCATAACGCGTTTTCGGGCCTTATAAACCTTTCCTCTTGCAATCAGGCCTCTCAGGCCCTACATAAAGGGCCTTCGCATTTGGCGCGGGATAGAGCAGCCCGGTAGCTCGTCAGGCTCATAACCTGAAGGTCGTAGGTTCAAATCCTACTCCCGCAACCAATATTCTCTAGCAGCATCAGACACATAGCCCGCAGTCGCGGGTTTTTTTATGCGTTTCCAGCCGCTACCAATGACTGCCAAAAAATATCATTTAATATCAGCAAGTTACACGCGTTTCGATCTTCGTTACAATTGGGCGTCAAATATTCCATGGCACAAGATGGCACATGACGTGTGACTAATTCCCGCCAGTGTTCTTGGCTTCGACGTGCGCTTCCGAGGGGTCGCTCCCCGCCTCTTGAACCGCGGCTAGGATCAGTTCGCTCAGCGGGTGAAGGTCACCACCATCTGCTGTTTGCAGGGCAAGGTAGAACGGCGCTCCCGCGTCAAGGAGCAGGCCACGCTCAAGCCCAAACCAGTCACGGGCCATCAAGTCTATGAACTCGCGGGCCAAGCGTCCGTTACCATCGATGAAGGGATGGATCTGTAGCAGGCGGTGCGCAAACGCGCCAATCGCCGCAACAACAGTCCCGGGTGCCGAGGCGGATAGCCCCTCAACATTGCGATTCCAGTCCGAGAGAAGCTCCGACACGAGCGTTGGCACACGGTCCCAGGTTGGGGGATCAAAATGGCCCACGACCTTGCCAGTGTGGTCAGCAAGCCAAACTTGAGTCTGCCGAAAGCGGCCTCCGTGCGGCGTGCCCGGAGGCATCACCTTTCGGTGGATGTAGCAGAGAAGGCCGACGGTCAGATTTGATGACAGTCTTTCGCCGACGGAAGAATTCGGACGCGAGATGTCAAAGGACACGGACGCTTTGAGCATCTGGGCGGCATCAACAGGGTCAACATCCCGCCGAAACTCATCGATAATAACGGCAGCTGAGTGAGCAAGCATTTCGCCCGTCCGCCGTCCGAGGGCATCAACCTGCCTAACCAGGGTCTCGATGGCACGAGTGTGCTCGGCGAGGGCTGAGGACATTCCCGCGTCGCGGGTTGCGAAGTACGCAAACTGCTCTTCGGTGCTCAAGGGGATGCCTAGATGCTTTAGGCGAACCCCATATCCACTCGGCGAGTCGAGAACCACCCGAAGGTATTCTCGGTGATAGATCAGGCATCGCTTGCCAGCCGCGCTCGCGGCAAGCTCAAGGGTCGTGCGTTCGCCGGGTGTCAGACGCTGATTGGTGATGAAGATAAATCCATCGCGCTCATGCTTGTGTGCGCTGCCCAGATCACTGCCGAACTTTCGCTCGACCTGACCAAAGTCCTGATCCCCGGTCGGAAAATAGCAGGCCGCGACAAACTCAACGCCCTCTTTCGCGCAAAGTATATCTTTTCCACCGTCCGGCCCGCCTAGTGGCGACTGCGGATCAATGCCGCTGAACCCCTCCAGCCGGAGGACATCAGCGGCGAGGCGCTCCGCTGCCGTGGACTGCTTTTCCCAGTTCTGCAAGACGAGCGCCGTCGAGTAGGTGGGAGGGCTCGCCATTGCCGTCACTCTTTGAGTTCGCCCAGAAGCTCAACCCAGGCGCGCAGATTGCTCTCAACAAGCTGCCGATCGGTCAGAGGCTTCTCGTGATGTGCGACATACGTGTTGCGAAAATCGTTCACCGACGTCACCCGGGCCAGTAGTGCCGCGGACGTTGGACCAGCAAACACCTGTCGCACCGCTGAAAAGACGCCCGTCAGTGGCGGATTGCCGGTCACCGCGTGATCGAGGCAGGAACGCGCCAACCCGATAGCGGAATGGACCGACCCGTGGACCAAGGCGCGCTTCAGCGAAACGGCGACGTTCTGGAAATGACGCTGCTCCCGATGCGGCACGACGCTGAAATCGGGTTCGAACCAGCGATCTTGTTCGGCCCGGTTGGTCGGTGTTCGCGCCTGAAGGCCGCCCAGGATGAACGACTTCGCAGCCTCATCGAGAGAGCCGAGAAGGGTGTTGAAGACCGGGGCCAGGCTTGTGGTGTCGGTCTTTTTCTCCAAATAGCGATAGAGTTCGAGGGCGTCACTTGCTGCCTTGCGGGCGCGCGGGCCCAGCCGTTCAAGCACTGCGTCGCTGAAGAATGTCTCGGTGTCTGACTCCTGGCGTTCGCCAAAGAAGGGCAGTTCGGGTTGCTGCCCAACTTCGCTGGTAAGGTTTTGTAGAGCCGGGGCGCAGGCCCGTGCGAGGTCCGCGAACTGATTGCCCCGCAACCCCTCCATCACGTTCTGCGGAACAAACACATACTCCCACTTCATCTTTGAACGGGATGCTGCCTTGCACCACTCGCTCGCCGCGATCGCCTTTCGCGGCACGTCACGGTCCTGCCGGCCTTTGGTTTCGATGAGGTAGTGAGTGTTATCCGCGCCGCGCGCGAAGAAGTCGGGGGTATAGAATGCCAGCCGCTGATCGGCCGTTAGGTAGTCGATGCGAAGCGCCTGCGGCCCGGCATTCTTGGCAAAAGCTGAGACATCGGCGGAATTGTCGAGAAACTTGGCCATCGCGACTTCGAGTGACCGGTTGCAGGGCACCAGGTTGAACAGCGTCTTGCCTGCCTTGAGAACAGGCCGCTGCTCGGAATAGGTCGCCTGAAAAGCCTTCCACCGCCGCAGGCAGTAGGGTGTTCCAGCGACCCTACGCTTCTCGGTGGTTGTGGTGCGCGCGCGGATGAGCGGGACGAAGACCGCCCGTATGTGTTCGCGCACGTCCTGATCGGCGAGGCGCGCAGTAAGGCGTTGGTCCACCAGGTCGACTCGTTCGCCGAACAGCGTTTCACCCAGAAACTGCTGAAGGAGAGGGGCGAGGACGGCGTGCGTGCTTTGCACTTTGCAGGCCGCCTCGAGTTCGCGAACATAGAACGAGATAGCAGTGAGCCCGTTCTGAAGGAGGGGGAGGCTTACCTTCATTTCCTCAACCACCTCGTCGGTGATGAGGTGGCGACCCTCGTAGGTCACTTCGGTCACGCCCTTGCTACCCAGTGGAAGCGCCTTCAAGCCCGCGAACGTCTGCTTGACGATCTCGAGGACCGCTTGCCGGCCGAGCTTGGAGTGCACCGTGGCGACGAGCTCATCCATGAAGGCCGACACCTTCGCC
>JBEHYA010000007.1:0-41568 GCA_048498415.1 Pseudomonadota bacterium | reverse complement strand
CAGGGCTATTGATAAGAACGCGGAACCAGCCTCCCACAACTATGGGGGTGTTTTTAGCTGTCGGCCCCCAGCATGTAAAGCCCAATTATTCCCCTCCCTCCGGGAGGGGTTAGTGGCGGGAAAAGCCCATCAACATCATAGGCTTTGATTAAAGGAGAAGCCTTTCCCTCCCCTTTATCCCCTCCCGAAGGGAGGGGAGGCACAAACTAAAAGGCCCGGCATTTCTGCCGGGCCTTTGAAGTTGTTAACGTCTGGCTTCAGGGCCGGACAGCGTTGGCTTACCAGCCGCCGCCGTCACCGCCACCGCCGCCGGTATTGCCGCCGCCACCACCACCGCCGGTCGAAGGCGTGGTGCAGGTGCTGCTGGTCGTGCTGGTCACGGTCGAGACGCACTGCTGGCTCGAATTGACCGAGTACACGCGGTATTTATGCGTGCTGATCACACCGGTCTGGCCCGCCGGGCACGCCGACGTGGTCACACCCAGGTCAACCGTGCGGGCACAGGCTTCGCACTGGCTGGTATCGCGGGTCGTGTAGGTGCTGGTCACGCACTGCGTGTTGGTCACGCTGTAATGACGGTACGTACGCGCCACAACCCAACCCGACTGGCCGCTCGGGCAAGCTTCATTGGTCGTGCGGATCAGCACGTCCGGCTTGCTTTCGCATTCCGCGCAGGTGTTCGACTTCAGCGTCTTGACGAGGCTGGCGACGCACTGGTTGTTGCTGAGCGTATAGTGCTTCACAACGCTGTACACAATCGTACCCGACTGGCCGCTCGGGCAGGACTTCACTTCGTCCGCCTGCTGCTTGTCATCCGGGCAGCTGTGGCAATCGCTGGTGTCCGTGGTCGTGGTGTCGGTGGCAACGCACTGGTTGTTCACCGAGTGATACGTACGGGTCACCGTGATCGTGGTCTGGCCAACCTTGCCGGCCGGGCACTGGCCATGGGTCACGCTGATCACTTCCGGCGGCTTGGTATCGCACGGCGTGCAGCTGTTGGTCTTGAGCGTCTTGATCAGGCTCGGCACGCACTGGTTGTTGCTGATGCTGTAGTGCTTCACAACACTATAGACAACCGAGCCAACCTGGCCAGCCGGGCACGCAGTGGTTTCGTCCCCCTGCGGCTCATCGGCCGGGCAGGTGGTGCAACCGCTGGTATCCGTGGTCGTGGTATCGGTGATCTGGCACTGGGTGCCGCTCAGCGAATAATGGCGCGTCACGGTGATCGTGGTCTGGCCAACCTTACCGGCCGGGCACTGACCATGGGTCACGCTGATCACTTCATCGGGTTTGCCATTGCATTCCTGGCAGGTGTTCGACTTCAGCGTCTTCACAAGCGAAGCCACGCACTGGTTATTGGTCATCGTGTAGTGCTTCACAACACTGTAGATGATCGAACCGGACTGGCCGCTCGGGCAGGCCTGCACTTCGTCGTCCTGCTGCTGGTCAGGCGGGCAAACCGTGGTGCAGGTGTTCGACTTCACCGTCTTGATCAGGGAAGCGACGCACTGCGTACCGTTATAGGTATAGTGCTTCACAACGCTGTACACGATCTGACCGGTCTGGCCCGCGGGGCAGTCCGCGGTTTCGTCCGCCTGCGGCACATCGTCCGGGCAGGTGGTGCAGCCGCTGGTGTCTTCGCGGGTATAGTCGTTGGTCACGCACTGCGTGCCGTTCAGGGCATAGTGGCGGTACGTTTTCACAATGATATTGCCATGCTGCGGCGAAGGGCACGCGCGCGTGGTGGTGCTGATCAGCTCGTCCGCCTTGCCGGCACAATCCGAGCAGGTGTTGGAAACAGTCTGCACCTGCAGCGTACGATCCGGGCAGGTATGCACGATGCGCTTGGTGATCAAGCCCGCCTGGCCAGCCGAACACGCTTCGGTGTAGGTGCTGCCAACCTGGCCTTCTTCACAGAATTCCGGCGGGATCGGGGTCCAGTTCGCATCGCGGCAGATCAGGCGGAATTCCACATCCGTCAGCGCGCCAATGGTCTTGCGCGCAGCAGCGGTGGTGGCTTCCGGCACGGCGCCGGCGGTGTTGGCTAAAGGCGCGCTGTAGCCGACCGGCTTCTTGCCGAAGCTGCACAGCCAGCGGGCGACATAATAATCCGACGCGCGGCTGCCCTTCGGCAACACGGCATCGATATTGTCGCGTTCAACGTTCAGGTACTGAATGGGGTAATTCGGGTCTTCGCTGTGGCCCGTCTGGAGAACCAGCTTCGAGGTGGGATCGGTGCCATCGGGCTTCGCGATCACAACCGTGGTGTCGTTCGGGTCGACCAGGCTCTGCAGGATCCAGGCGCCGGTGTTGGAGCCGATATCGTTGGTGAAGCACTGTTCATTCGGGGGCGGCACATCGGCCACGGTCATCTGGCGCGGCAGGCAGCATTCAACAACGTCCACATGCGCGGGCGGATTGCTGATGAAGGAATTCCATTCGCCGCTGGTGCCGAAAGCGATGAACTGCGCGGCGTCCGTGTTCAGGCCACGGTTGTCGGTGTAGCGGCAGAGGTCATGCACATAGATGGGGGTCTGGGACAGACGCACGTCGGCTTCAAGGCGCGCGGCCACATAGCCATGATCGATCAGATAATCGTTGGTGTCGCCGAAGGGACACTGGCTGTAGGTGCTGGAGCCGGATGTGACGGTCTTATCGATCGCACATTGGCCAGATACAATCGCGGCACCCGCCGGACAGGCAAAGGTGATCATCAAAGCGATCAGAGCGATAATTTTACGCATGGTCGTGTCCCCAAAAAGCAGCGAAGAAAAAACTAAAATTTCATTAAAACTATTAAAGCCTGAAGCAATCTATAGTTTTGGCTCTTTAATCCGCAAGGGCTTTATTGCTTTCACGGATCAATTGCATGGCAAAACCATACGCGTTTTTTATAGGTCGTTTTGGCGTGTGCCGTTAACCAATTGGCCCACAGGTGTAAGGGCGCAGATCTAATTATTCAATATCGCGCCCTATGGTAAACGTAAGAACGAAGTAAAAACGTTTTCCTTGCCCATGCCGATTATGTGGTTAACTTTGGGGCACCGCAGCTATCTTAATAACTACAGCAAAAAAGAAAGAATCGGGCTCATTCGTCATTGCGAGCGCAGCGAAGCAATCCATGTGGTTTCACCATCAGGCGCCTTATGGATTGCCGCGGCGCTACGCGCCTCGCAATGACGAATGAGCTGTGGGATAAGTCATTCCAAGGCAATAACCCGTTACACATATATATAATATGAATTCCCAGCAGTTCCGAAACACGCTTTCCCGATTTGCCAGCGGCGTTACCGTAATGACCGCGCGGCATAATGATCAGCTGGTGGGGGTCACCATCAGCGCGTTCACCTCGCTCTCGCTCGATCCGCCGCTGGTCTTGTTCTGCCTCGATAAAAAAGCCGCCACGCTGCCGGTCTTTACGCCCGGCACCGCCTTCGCCGCCCACATCCTGCACGGCAAACAAAAGAAAATCGCCGAGCATTTCGGCCGTAAAGAGCCCCGCAACTGGAACAACATTCCGCATCACTTCAACGAATTCGGCGTGCCGGTGCTGGATGAACATATGGCCGTGCTCTATTGCAACGTCGCCGAACGCCTTGCCGGCGGCGATCATCTGATCATCACCGCGCGCGTGCACGATGCCTTCATCAACGATAAACGCCCCCGCCCGCTCATTCACACCCAGCGCGCCTATTATTATCTGGGGCGGAAGAAGAAATAATATCACGAACATACCAGCGAAAGCTGGTATCCAGTTTGCTTGCGGCACGGAAACTGGATTCCGGCTTTCGCCGGAATGTACGTGAGGGTTATGGCGTAAGCACCAGCTTATCTGCCTTCATGGCCGCAAGTTCATCCTCGCTGCCCTTAATCTGGATATACCCACCCCTGGCCCAGAGCGGCACCAGGTCGCCGTAATGTTTGGCAAAGGGAATGCCCGATTGCCCGCCCGCTAAAATGAACAGTGAATTATCAGGCTCCGCCAGATCATACGCCGCGCGGTACGCCGCGCCGTGATCATCGGCGAACGCGGCATCGCCGTCATATTCATCCGCGCCCGCCCGGTTCACGGTGGTGTTGTCGCCATCTGTCTCGGTGCCAAGCGCGAAAATATCGGCAAGCCCCGGCACCTTCGACCAGACGGGATGCGCAAGCTTCGCCTGATGCAACAGCCCCCAGCGCCAGCCGGTCGGCGAACTGCCATAGCGCTTGGTCAGTTCGGCGCGCGTTTCCGAAAAACTTTGCGCGATCATGGCGGGCGTTGCCTGGCCCAGCGCCGCCTGCAGCGCCCAGAAGCGCGGCCACACCGCGCTTGAAAGCGCTTCCTTACCAAACAGCTGCGCCGTCAGTTTCTCCATCCACATATGGAAGAACAAAGGCTGCCAGTCGTTGCGGTGCATGGTGCCATCCCAGCCGGCCAGGCCATCCACCAGCGGCTGGTCGTCATGCGGCGCCGCGGCCAGCAGTTTCGGCAGCATCTGCTGCGCGGCGCTCGAGACCACATCCGTCATCACCCGGCCCGTCTGCGCCACATCCATTTTCTCGGCATGCTGTAGCAGCGCTTCTAATCGCATCGCGCGGTAGGGCTCCGCATTCACATGGGCATCGGCGCAGTTGCCCGCGCACTTCTCCCCCGTGATCGCGTTATTGGCATTGATGATCGCGCCGGCTGACGGGTTGATCAGCTTGATATCGGCGAACGGCTGCACGCTGTCCCATGCGCTCGCCTTATCCGCCACGCGCGGCATATAGCCGTCGTTATCGGCCTTGCGTTTCGGGATCGCGCCCACCGCAAAATACCCCACCTGCCCCGCATCATCGGCGACCATCAAATTCTGCGTGGGCGCCCGGTAGAAATCGAACACATGCGCCGCATCCACCAGGCTGGTGGCTTTGCTGAGCACCCACAACGCTTCCGCCGTGCGGTCATCGGGCGCTAACCCCGTATAATTTAAAACCGCCACATGATCATCCGGCGTGATGTCCCGCACATCGGCCATCACATCGCTTACCACCGGCAGGCCATCCGCGCTGCGCGCGGCAAAATCATCATCCGGCGCGCCCTTCACATGAATGATCTCATGGCGCGTCGCCAGATTGCTTTCCGGCACAAACACTAGATCCTGCACGTCCAGTGAACTCGTGGTAAACCCCCATGCAATATGCGCATTCTGGCCTAACACAAAGAACGGCATGCCCGCCACCGTCGCGCCCTTCACGCGGCCTTCGGGCGTTGAAATACTGGCCAGATACCACAGCGCGGGCGACTGCAACTGCAGGTGCGGATCATTCGCCAAAATCGGCTTCCCGCTTTTTGTGCGCGCGCCCGACAGAACAAAAATATTGGAAGCGGTGTTGGGCAGGTTTTCATAAAACCTGCTGTACGCCCCGTTGAAAAACGGGGCCCATCCATCAACATTCCGGCTTGCGGCTTCATGGGCACCGGCTTCCGCCGGTGCATACACTTTCGCCAATTGCGGGCTATGATTTTTAATCCATTCAAACGGCTCCAGCGTCACTGGCGCATCGTGGCCCAGCGGCGGCGCCAGCGCCTTGATCGCCTCCATCGGCCAGCCCTTCTTCTGCAATTGCAGGCGGAAGACTTCATTCGCCAAGTCTGAACTTAATTGCCATGCCATCAGCTTGCCCCACAGCAAACCATCCGATGGTTGCCATTCGCTCGGGCTCATCCCCAGCAGCAAAAACTCCGGCGGCCACGCGCCCTTGTGGTTCTGCACATACGCGTTCACGCCTTCCGCATAGGCTTCCAGCGCCGCGCGGGGTTCCGGGCCCATGGCAGCGAAACCTGTTTTGGCAAGCCCAGCAAAATTCAGCGCGCGCATGCGCCTGTCGTATTTCAGCAGATCCGCGCCCAGCACTTCCGATAAACGCCCGGATGCCGCGCGCCGCGTCATCTCCATCTGGAACAGCCGATCCTGCGCATGGCAATAGCCCAGCGCGCGATACGCATCATACAAGGTATTGGCAAAAATATGCGGGATGCCGTTTTCGTCGCGGTACACCCGCGCTTCGCCCGAAAGCCCCGGCAGCTTCGCCTGCCCCGCCATCTGCGGCAACGCACTTCCCACCCACACGGCGCCGCCGGCAATTAGTAATACGACCAACAAAAGAATTTTCTTGATCATATTTCCATCCCCTCTCAGGCATTCCCGCGAAAGCGGGAATCCAGTTTTTCTTGTTTTCTTTTAATTACCAAACTGGATCCCCGCTTTCACGGGGATGCCTATAAGGCTAGTTCATATTAATCAAAACCGTCTTCTTCCTGGTGAAATGTTCCAGCATCGCTTCTAACGACGCTTCCTTGCCGATGCCCGATTGCTTGAAGCCGCCATAGGATAAGCCCGGCGCCACCACCACATTCTGGTTCACCTGCACAAAGCCGGCCTGCAGGCGCCATGCGCCCTGAAGTGCGGGTTTCAGCTGCGTCGTCCAGATGCTGGCCGACAGGCCGAAGATGGTATCATTCGCCATCTCAATCGCTTCATCAAACCCATCGAACGGCATGATAAGCGTGACGGGCCCAAAAATTTCTTCCCGCGCCAGTTTGCTGTTGTTATCCAAACCCGTAAACACAACGGGCTGCACGAACAACCCATCCTTGAACTTCGCATCCGCCGGCAACGCCGAACACGCATTGGCTTTCCCGCCCGCTGCCACACCCGCCTTGATATACCCGTTCACCTTCTCGAACTGGCCGGGCGAGATAATGGTGCCGATATCGGTTGCCTCATCGAACGGATCGCCCATCTTCATGGCGTTCAATTTCGCCAGCATTTTCTGGGTAAAGCTATCAATCAGCGACCGGTGCACAAAAATACGGCTCGCCGCCGTGCAGCTCTGGCCCGCGCGCGTAAAGCGCATCGAGATAATGGCGCCATCCACCGCTTTATCGACATCCGCATCGCCCATCACGATCATCGGGCTCTTGCCGCCCAGTTCCATGGTCGCGGTGATCATCTTCTCCGCTGCAATGCCATAGACAATTTTTCCCGTCTCCACCGAGCCCGTGAAACTTATTTTGTCGATAAGCGGATGCTTGGCGAGCGGCGCCCCACACTCCGGCCCGAAGCCCGAAAGCATATTGAAAACACCCTTCGGCAAAATCGTGCCGCAGAGTTCGGCTACGCGCAGCACGGCCAGCGGCGCTTCCTCCGCGCTCTTCACCACAACCGCATTCCCCGCCATCAACGCGGGGCAGACTTTGAGCGATAACAGCAGCAGCGGCACGTTCCAGGGAATAATCGCGCCCACAACGCCGATGGGCTCGCGTACCGTCATCACCAGCATATCCTTCGCATGCGGCACAGTTTCGCCTTTTAATTCGCTGCCCAGCCCGCCGTGGAATTCGAAACTGTCGGCCAGAATTTTCGCTTCCATCCGGCATTCGGTGCGAATGGCCTTGCCGGTCTCCAGGCACATCAGGCGCGCCAGCTCCTCCGCATGCTCCGCCAGCAACCGCCCGCAGGCCTGCACCATTTTGCCCCGTTCGCGCGGCGTGAGCTTTGCCCATTCTCTCTGCGCGGCGGCGGCGCTGCTTACAGCGGCTTCGACATCTTTGACGTCACCCGCCGCCGCCTGCCCAATCACGTCGCGTGTAGCGGGGTCAATCACATCAAACGTCTTCCCGCTGCCAGCTTTAACTAGCGCCCCGTTAATATAATGAACGCCCGCTAATGCACCTGCGCTTTTCAACGCTGCCTGCCGAAGATTTTCCGCCATTTTCACTCCTCATGTATGCCCCGTTGAAAAACGGGGCCCATCTATCGGCAACTGGGGTGCGGATAAATGGGTCCCGGCTTTCGCCGGGACATACTTTAACATCACACCCTCTCAAAGAAAGCATTTCCCGGCTTGACGAAAATCCGCATAAGCCTAATATAGGCATTGTCCATTGGTGAAATGGGCCGCGGCATTTGACGCGGGTTTTGGTGGGTTTCATTCGCTCACCGCAATTCGTATCGGGGCAGCTTGCACCGCGTAAAAACAGCTAAAGCGCTACAGCATTGAGCATCTGTGAGCCCAATCACGCTGTAGTTCCCTGGCAGGTTTATTGGTTCCATCCGCCAAAAACGCCCGCCATTGACCTAACAACGTGCTTGCAAGGCTTCGGGCTCCACCCCTCCTCGCAATCATGTCGTTTCAACCGTTCAGGCCATTTCACCTGAAGGGCTTTGTGCATCTTTTTAATGCGAGGGATTAATGCCTATTTTAGATTCCGAATTAAACGAATTGCTCAACCCGAAATATATCGGGCCCGATTATATCAGCCGCGTGGTCGCCGCGGCCAACCGCGCCTATGCCGATGCCGGCTGGGGCGATGTCGCCGGCAATCTTACCCGCCGCCGCCTTCCCGTGGAACTGGTCTATATCAGCGATAACGGCCACACCGGCACGGCGGGCCAACCGGTGGCCGATCAGGCCGCCGATGAAATCAAAGGCCGCCTGAACACCATCGAACGCGCGTTCGAACTTCTTCTCGGCGCCCATCCCAATATCAAGGTGCGCTATCAGAATGTCGCCTCGCAGGATACGCTAGGCGGCGCGGCGGCATTAAAACAGGCCGTGATAGGCGAAGTGCCGGTCTTTGGCCGCGTGGTGTTCCTTAATGTCGCCCCGCGCAAAACCCAGCGCGGCGTGGAAGCCGACAACGCGGGCGAGCAGGTTTTCCTTGCCCGCCACGACGAAACCGGCACTATCTTCGGCGGCACGGGGCCCGATTGTTTTACCTTCTTCCGCAATGAAATTGCGCGCAGCACCGTGGTGCCGTTTACCGCCAATGTGGCTATTAAAGGCTCGCAGTTCCGCAGCCGCGATTTCTTTCCGTGGCTCTCTTACGTTGCGGCGCTTGGCGTGCAGAACCGCCTGCAGCCGGAAGCCTGGCGCTATATCGATCATGCCAAACCGCTCGCCCTGCAGGACGTGCCGGATGTGCCGAACAACGGCGCCGTCGCGACCTCCATCGATGTGCACGGCAATATCAAAACGGCGCTCACGGGCGCGCGGCTCGCGCTGCATTACCCGCATGGCGGCGAAGTCTATATCCGGCTCAATGGCTGTCTGCTCAAAGCCCATGTGGCCAATGGCAGTTTTGAGAAAAAAGAAGGCACGCTGGTGCTTTCGCGGGGTTCCACCTACCGCGATCCGCTAAATCTGGAAAACAGCGATCCAGCAGCCATCGAAATTTTCAAGGTCGGTGCCCGTGCCGCCGATGATTTCGGCCTCACCGCCGCCAACCTGCGCGGCCACGCGTGTTTTGATGTATTTGATGCGGCGCTACTTGATGCCAAAGCCGGCGCGCCCAACGATACGCGGCCCATGGAATATTTGCAGACGGCGGCGCGTGATCTCGTTGCGGCCGGCCTTGTCAAAGGCCTTGATGACAGCAAGTGGCGTGAAAGTCTGACGCAGCCAGTACGCAGCGAAACGCGCGCAGCTTCCCCGCAAAACGAGGCGCGCCCATGACCGTCACGCTTTCTATCACCGATATCCCGCCGCATCTTGCCGGCCTCGCTCAAGCGGGCGTGGGCGAGAAACCGTTACGCGTACTTGTCATCAACAACATGCCCAACAAGCCGGAGACGGAGGAAGACGCCTGCCGCTTCTTCGGCTCGCTTGCCGGCAACTACCGCCTTACCTTCCGCCTGCCAGGCGACCGCTGGCCGAAAAATCTCACCGCCGAACATGCGGGCCTGATGGGTTATGCGGAAGCAAGCGAACACGATATTGAAAAAGCCGATATCGTGCTCCTCACCGGCGCGCCGATTGGCGCCAAACGCTACGATGAAGGCGAAGTGCGCTATAGTTATCAGGCCAATACCGCCATCCTTGACCTTGCCCAGAAGCACCGCAAATTCATCATCGGCTGGTGCTGGGGCGGCATGGCGACCGTGCGCCACCTGCTGGGCTTCGAGCAGAATTTAAAAGTGGCCAATGGCGAATACCGCACGCCCGCCACCCTGAAAGCCTTCGATGCGCCGCAGAAAATCTACGGCGTTTACAAGCAGCAATTCGGCCCCGATTACCAGCACCTTGATCATGGCAGCTATGAAGTGCCGCTCAGCCGCCTTGGCCGCTACCGCGCCGAACAGTTCGAGGGCACCGGCTTCAACGTGGTTCTCCATGATGATGTCGGCGGCCCGGGCCTGCTGGTCAACCACGCGCGGCGCATCCTGCTGTGTTTCGACCACCCGGAATATGCGCACAGCACCTTGCTGTACGAATACGTCCGCGATGGCCGCCTGAAACTGCACGAGCGCAACCTTACCTATTCGCTCATGGATAAATACCCGCTGAATGCCGGCGTGCCCCGCGATCAACTCATCGCCCATGCGATCCTCATTCAGGAAGCCTTCCGCCTCGCCGACATCCCCCATGCCGCGCCCGTGAATTACGACCTTTTCAACAGCTATGATCGTTTAACCCAGCAGCAGGCTTACGTGCAGAACTCCGCCGCCATCTTCAACGCGCTGTTCGAGGAAGCCGGTTTGCTGGATGCCACCACGCGCCCCGATTACGAACCCGAAACTCAGCACAAAACGCTGGTGGCGTAAGCATAATTTCCCCTCCCTCCGGGAGGGGATAAAGGGGCGGGAAAGGCCTCTCATTTAAATAAGCCCTCACCCACATGTACATCCCGGCGAAAGCCGGGATCCAGTTTCCGTGCCGCAAGCAAACTGGATACCAGCTTTTGCTAGTATGTTCATAAAGGAGAGATCTTTCCCGCCCCTAACCCCTCCCGGAGGGAGGGGAATAAGAGCAATAAAAAACCCGCCATCGCTGGCGGGTTTTTCTTTTTCGATAACCGAAGCTCTTACGCAAAATTCCGGCTGAATTCAGCAAGGAACGCTTTCAGCTTGTTTTCCGTCTCCGGCTTCACATCGGCATCCGTGCGGATGGTGGTCAAAAGTTCCGCCTGCGTGGAACGCAGCGAACGTAAAAGCGCCGCTTCAAAGCGGGTGATATCGCTCACGGCTACCTTATCCGCATACCCCTTCACGCCGGCATAAATCACGCAAACCTGCTCTTCAAAGGCGAGTGGGCTGTATTGCGGCTGCTTCAAAAGTTCCGTCAACCGCGCGCCGCGGGCCAGCAGCTTCTGCGTGGTCGCATCGAGATCCGATGCGAACTGTGCGAACGCCGCCATTTCGCGGTACTGGGCGAGTTCCAGCTTGATCGTGCCGGCAACTTTCTTCATCGCCTTGGTCTGCGCGGCGGAACCCACGCGGCTCACCGACAAGCCCACGTTAATCGCCGGGCGAATACCCTTATAGAAGAGACCCGTTTCCAAAAAGATCTGGCCGTCGGTGATCGAAATCACGTTGGTGGGAATATACGCCGAAACGTCGCCCGCCTGCGTTTCAATGATCGGCAAGGCGGTCAGCGAACCCGCGCCCATCTTGTCGTTCAGCTTCGCCGCGCGTTCCAGCAGGCGGCTGTGCAGATAGAACACGTCACCCGGATACGCTTCGCGGCCCGGCGGGCGGCGCAGCAGCAGCGACATCTGGCGGTACGCAACCGCCTGCTTGGACAAATCATCATAGATCATTAGCCCGTGCATGCCGTTATCGCGGAAGAATTCGCCCATGGCGCAGCCCGTATAGGGGGCCAGGAACTGCATCGGCGCGGGATCCGACGCCGTGGCGGCCACAACAATCGAATATTCCAGCGCGCCGGCTTCTTCCAGCGTCTTCACAATCTGCGCCACGGTCGAGCGCTTCTGGCCGATCGCCACATACACGCAATACAGCTTCTTCTTTTCGTCGCCGCCGGCGTTCACCGCCTTCTGGTTCAAAATCGCATCCAGCGCCACCGCGGTCTTGCCGGTCTGGCGGTCGCCAATGATAAGTTCGCGCTGGCCGCGGCCAACTGGCACCAGCGTGTCAATCGCCTTCAAACCCGTCTGCATCGGCTCGTGCACGGATTTGCGCGGCATGATGCCCGGCGCCTTCACCTCAACGCGGTTCATCTTCACGTCTTTCAGGGGGCCCTTGCCGTCAATCGGGTTGCCCAGCGCATCCACCACGCGGCCCAGCAAGCCTTTGCCCACCGGCACTTCCACGATGGCGCCCGTGCGCTTCACCTTGTCGCCTTCCGAAATGTCGCGGTCGGAGCCGAAGATCACCACGCCCACATTGTCGGTTTCCAAATTCAGCGCCATGCCCTTCACCGGCTGGCCGCCCTTGGCGACGAATTCCACCATTTCGCCCGCGCGCACGTTGGTGAGACCATACACACGCGCCACGCCGTCGCCCACGCTGAGGACCTGGCCCACTTCCGACCAGTCATTCGCGGCGCCAAAGGCGGCGATCTGCTGCTTCAACACATTGGCAATTTCAGCGGCTTGCAGTTCCATTTTCTTCTCTCTTCACTCAGGTAACGTTAAACGGTTGAACAAAAATTTTACGACTTCAAAACGCGGCCCATATCATGCAGGCGCGATTTCAGCGTGCCATCGAACATCAAGGCGCCCACCTGCACACTCATGCCGCCCAGCGCGTTTTCATCCACGTGGCTGGCGATATTCACGGTTTTCACGCCCTGCGCCGAAAGCGCGGCCAATAAAGCTTTTTTAAGCGCTTCCTGCTGCGCGTCGGTCAGCGTGTGCGCGGATGTTACATCCGCCACCACATCGCCCTTATGCGCGGCAATGCGTGCCAGAAACGCATCCAGAATCACCGCCATATCCCGCGCGCGGCCATTGCCGACGGAAACCTGCATGAACTGGCGGGTCAGCGCCGAAAACTTCGCATCATCAAACAGCTTGCCAAGCGCATCCGCCATCACCGCGCGGCGCGCGACGGGCGAGGAAAGCAGGCCCTGCAATTCCTTGCTGCCCGCAATCATGGCGCGGAACGCGCGTGCATCGGCTTCCGCCATATCCAGCTGGCCGCGTTCCAATGCTAAATCGAAAAAGGCCTGCGCGTAGCGCTCGGCCACAACCGGCAGCGGCTTACCGCGTTTGAAAAGAGAAATCGGGCTCGTCATGGGTTCTTACCGGGCGGGTCCTGAAAGGTATGGCCCCCGTTGAAAAGGGCCGGAATTTGCGTGGCTTGGATGTAGCAGGTGGGGGCCCCCGGCGCAAGGGCGGATAGCCGAAAAACACCGACGTTTTATGCTGCAATGCCCAGTAAAACGGCGAAAACGCCGGAACTGCTGAAATCACGCGTTTAGCCCTGCGTCAGCCGTACCGCCGTGATCGGCGACTGGCCGTAATGGGCCTGCGTGCGGGTGGCGCCGAAATCATGCACAAGCTCGGCCAGCTTGGGCCATGCCGTTTCGTCCCTCGCATAGCCGCGGCGCAATAATTCGGTCGCCGTCTGCCGGATTTCTTCCACCACGCACCGGGCGTATGCCTCAACATGCGTGCCATTGGCGCGGTCATACGCGCCCACCAGCACCAGCCCGTCAACCGTATATCCGCCGCGCTGGGTCACCGCCTCTTTTAAATTTTCAACGAACTGCGTTTCCACCCGGCGCAGTTTTTCTGCATCCACCGTCACATGGCGAATGTCGCTGAAGTGCCCCTTGCCGCGCGCCTTGCGGAGACGATTCGCCTTATCCATGGCGGTCACATTCGCGCGCAGCCATTCCGGATCACGCGCCAGCACATTCAAAAAAACAAGCAGCGCGGGAACAGTGCCGATATAATCTTCCGACTGCGCATCAATTGCCGCCGCGCTCATTTTTCCGCCTTCGGCCAGATTGGCAACTCCGAACTGCTGCGCCGCGCCGTGTTTATAGGCGATCTCCATATGCTCAATCTTGACCGGCGCATCGGCCGATTGAATAAAAGTCAGCATGCTGATGGATTTTGTCTCCCGCAAAAGGGGCGTGGCATGGCCTTCGCTTTCCGCCACCTGAAACGCAAAACCAATCGTGATGCGTGCCGTCTTCAATTCGATGCCGAACTGGGGCGCGGGTAGCGGTGTATCGGCCAGCGCTTCATTCATGAGACCATGAAAAGCGACAAGATCAATATTTTCAAATCCGCCCTTCTGCTTGCCGATAAACTCGCTTAACCCCATCTCTTCCATATAGCGGCTATGGATTTTCGCAAAGTCTTCATTCCGAATGGCAATTACCGGAAACGGCGCGGCTTTATTCGCCTGCATAATATGCGCGAAGGTTCTTGCCTTGAAACGGACGGGGTGGTCTTCGCCCACCATCGGGAACGTATCGGTGTCCGCCTTTTGCAGACGATGAAAAATGGAATCAAACGCGGCCATAAAATATCTCGTGTGAATATGGGGGCTACTTTAGAGCACCTGCAGGCCACACGCAAAAACCATTAGTTTCATTAAGGTTTTGCGCCTATTCTGGGGGCCCATGCGCCTTGCCTTTCTCGATATCGCCGCCGCTTATACGGCCCAAACGCCCACCCAGCAGGCGCTGGGCGGCACGCAGAGTGCGGTCGCGTATTTAAGCGTGGAACTTGCCAGAAAAAATCCGGCTGTTTTTCTCATTACGCGCCATGAAAGACCGCACGAATATGCAAACGTCAAAAACATTCCGCCCGCGCAGCTGGATGATGACGCGTTTTTAACATCCCTTGATGCCCTCATCGTCAATGGCCGCTGGAGCAACAAGATGCTCGGGCTTCTCAAAAAGCGCGCGCCAAAACTCCCCGTCATCGCGTGGATGCACGAAGCCTGTTTCCAGACCCCGCTCATTGAACCCTCGCCCGATATCGCAGCCTATGTCTTCGTAAGCCACTGGCAGAAAAATCTCAATGCGCCTTTGGTGGGTCACGCGCAAAGCATTGTTATTCCCAACGGCATCGCGCCCGCTTTCATGATGCTGAAAACCGATAAATCCGGCCCGCCGACCGCCGTCTACAGCGGCTCGGCCAAGCGCGGGTTGATGGATTTACCCCATATTTTACCGGCCCTGCACGCCGCCCTGCCCGATCTGCGTTTCGAGATTTTCGGCGAGCGCATGCTGGATGGCACCGACGAACAAAACGCCGCCTTCAAAGCCCAGCTCGCCGCCCTGCCGGGTGTCACCTGGGTCGGCCAGATTTCGCAAAACGAACTCGCGCAACGTTTCTCACGCGCGCATTTCTTTCTCTCGCCGAATGCGTACCCTGAAACCTTCTGCATCGCGCTGGCTGAAAGCATGGCCGCGGGTCTTCACCCCATCATCACAACCCGCGCCGCCATGCCGGAGACCGCCGCGGGTTTCGCCACGCTGGTAAACATCGATGATAAAGACAGCCCCAGCTGGAACCCGGAAAGCCTGAACCGGCAGCGCTTCATTGAAGCCGCGATCGCCGCCATCCGCCGCCCGCTCGCCAATCACGACGCGCAAATCGCCTACGCCCGCACCCACTTCGACTGGGCCCGCCACGCCGGCGCGTGGCTGCAGATGATTGGGGATTTGAAGAAATAATGTACGTACCGGCGAAAGCCGGTACCCAGTTTTCTTGTCCCATACAAACTGGATACCAGCTTTCGCTGGTATATTCGTATAGGACCGGTTTAACCGACAAATGGGCCCCGTTTTTCAACGGGGCATGCGGAAAGGTCAGGCTTTCAAAACGCCTTCAACCGCCTCGCGCACGGCCGCCGATAAATCCGGCCGGGCCAGCGCAAAGGCCACGTTGGCTTCAATGAAACCAACCTTGTCGCCGCAGTCAAAGGTGCGGCCTTCGAAGCGAAGCCCATGGAACGGCTGTTTGCCGATGAGCGGAATGAGCGCATCGGTGAGCTGAATTTCCCCGCCCGCGCCCGTCTTCTGTTCTTCCAGAATCT
Source organism: Pseudomonadota bacterium (assembly GCA_048498415.1). Lineage (GTDB taxonomy): Bacteria > Pseudomonadota > Alphaproteobacteria > UBA9219 > RGZA01 > JBEHYA01. Next base: position 25,798 of record JBEHYA010000007.1, on the reverse strand, counting down.
GCATGACTTCGGGCTGCAGAATATAACGGCCAATGATGGAGAGCGTGGAAGGCGCTTTGGCGGGTGCCGGCTTTTCCACCAGCCCTTTTACAACCGCCAGCTTCCCGTCATCCTTGGCCACATCCAGAATACCGTAGCGCGGCGTATGCTCGCGCGGCACATCAGCCACCGCCAGCACATTGCCGCCGATTGAATCATACACATCCATCATCTGCTTGAGGCACGGCGTATCCGAGAGCACCACGACGTCCGGCAGCAGCACGGCAAAGGGTTCATCCCCCACAATGCTGCGCGCGCATGAAATGGCATGGCCCAGCCCCAGCGGCTCGCTCTGGCGGGTGAAGAACAGTTTGCCGGTATCAATCTCGCCCTTTTTAAGCGCGTCCAGCTCCGCGATTTTGCCGCGTTCTTCAAGAATACGGTATAAATCGCTGTGAATATCGAAGTGGTCTTCCAAAGGGCTTTTGCCGCGCGACGTGACAAAAATAAATTCCTCGATACCCGCCGCGCGCGCTTCTTCCACCGCATATTGAATAAGCGGCTTATCCACCAGCGTGATCATTTCCTTGGGCATCGCCTTGGTCGCGGGCAAAAAGCGGGTACCTAAACCCGCCACCGGGAAAACGGCTTTTCTGACTTTTTTCATGTGAGCGCGTCTTTTACAGCATCGCAGATTTCATCGATCGAGAACGGCTTGGCGATAATGCGGTGGACAAGCGCATCGATGTTATGCGCCCGCATGCGCTCCTGCGCGTAGCCCGAGATCATCACGATGCGCAAATCCGGGTGCAGGGAGGTTGCTTTCAGCGCCAGCGCAATCCCGTCCACATTCGGCATCACGATGTCGGTCACCAGCACGTCAAACGTGGCTTGCCCCAGCTTATCCAGCGCCTGCTGGCCGTCGGCGGTTTGCGTCACTTCATGGCCCGCCCCGCCCAGCGCGCGGGTAATGAATTCCCGCACCGCCGGATTATCTTCGGCGATCAGCACGCGCGCGGTTTTCTTTGGGCTAACCATGAGGGCAAAACTAGGGAAGTTTGCTTTTCCCGGCAATATAAGAAACCGGAAGGCCGTAAACGCCAAAAAAGGCGCAAAGAATCGCTTATATAAAGTGGAAGGCGATATCCACCACGCCCTGCTCGGCAAAGGGGGTATCGAAGGTGAAGGGCAGGCGGCGGCCCGGCTCCAGCTGGTCGGCATGCAACGGAATATCCCATTCGCGCACGATCTGGCCGCGCGCATTCAGGCCTTGGGCCCGCAGTTTCGGCACCTTGCGCACATCGTCCGCCGTATTCGCCAGCTGGCCTTCGATTTTCAGCATGTTGCGGCCGGCTTCCTGGAAGAGTTTGGTGGTCGGCGTGCCATCCAGCACAATGCCTTTTTTGGCAGGGATTCCATCGGCCAGCACCGGCGCCGCCACGCCGCCCGCCTGTAACTTCTTCAGCGTCCCCAGCAGCACGGGAACCGTGAGCAGCACCGCCACCAGCACGCCGGCAATGACCGCGATCTGGCGCTTGCGTTTAATCTTCACGGCATCCGCCGCATCCACTTTGGCATCCGGCACTTTCACGCTGGCAAGACCGCCCGGCGCGGTCGCCGCGCCTGCCCCCGCTTCGCCCGGCGCATCGGGCAGCGTGATGAGGGGCGGCGTCGCATGCCATGTGTGCTTGCACTTCACGCAGCGCACGGTGCGGCCGGTGGCGCCAAGCAGCTCGGGCTTGATCGCGAATTGCGCGGCACATGACGGGCAGGTGAGAATCATCGGGGCAGGGTTAGCGGAAAAGGGTGAGAATATGAATCATATAACGGCTTATAATAATATAGCAACGCGATCCCCTATACCCAAACCCCGAACCCCTATACGCTTTGGCCAATGATTCGCTTCGCCAACGTCAGCCTGCATTACCGAAATGGCCCGGAAGTGCTGAAAGACATCAGCTTTCAGCTGCCGGCAGGCGCGTTCTATTTCCTCACGGGTGCGTCCGGCGCGGGTAAATCCAGCCTGCTCCGCCTGATGTACCTGGGCGCGCGGCCCACCAGCGGCCATATCACGCTGTTCGACAAGCAGGTGGACCAGCTGCCGCGCAGCCAGCTTCCCGCGCTCCGCCGCCGCCTTGGCGTGGTGTTTCAGGATTTCCGCCTGCTCCCGCACCTCTCCGCCCTTGAAAATGTGGCGCTGCCGCTCCGCCTGGCCGGCGCCGAAGAAGGCAGCATTGAAAGGCACGTGGCCGAACTTTTGGGCTGGGTCGGCCTGGGCAACCACCTGCATACACGGCCCATGTTCTTATCGGGCGGCCAGCAGCAGCGCATCGCCATTGCCCGCGCGGTGGTGACCCGCCCCGCCCTGCTGCTCGCCGATGAACCCACCGGCAACGTCGATGACGACGCCGCCATCCGCCTCATGCACCTGTTCCTCGAGCTCAACAAGCTCGGCACCACCGTGGTGATCGCCACGCACAACCGCAGCCTTATCGGCAAACTCGACAAGCCGCAGATCCACCTGGTGGATGGCCAGCTTGCCTTAATGTAACAATCGTCATCCCGGCGAAGGCCGGGATCCACGACAAGCCCCATAGGATGATTTTGGTCTAATGACCTACCGTGGATGCCGGCCTTCGCCGGCATGACAGCATGATGCAGACAAAAAAATACCGGAAACGCCCGCACGGTTGATTCGTGGGACATCCCCGGCATTATTTTTAGAGCTTATAGAAGACCGGACTCCGCCCAGTCCTCTATCGCGAACGAGGCTGACTTAGCGTTCGTTGTCGCGAAAGTTGCTCTTGTCCTGCGGGTTCTGCTGCGGGTTCTTCTGCTGCTGACCCTGCTGGTTCTGCTGCTGCGGGTTCTGGCGGTTCGCCTGTTGGCCCTGCGGGTTCTGTTCGTTACGGTTTTCGTTGGTCATGATTGAACTCCTACATGATGGGTGGTGTTCGCGAAGCCTCAACAAATCTTGCCTGCGAACGTGGTTAAGAGGTAACATGCGGCACCATAATGATGCCGCGGCTTTGATCGGCGAGTTTGCAAATTTTTTATAAATTTGCGCTTTCGCATCCGCACAATCCTTATGTAACGATTTTGTTTCCGGGTTGCCTTCTTATGCTTACGCGCGAGCAACTGCCATTTCCGATTCACGACCTGCCCAAGCGGCGGGATGAATGGCTGCGCAAAATCTTCGGCCACCTCGCGGATCTGCGCACAAGCCTGTCGGGAGGCCTGCGCGATCCCATGCACGTGCAGCTGCCGCAAAGCGATGTGCGCATGAATGTGGCGCTGGCTGCGCTGCTGGCTGTCATGCTTTATGTGGCCGCCATTTCGCTGATGGCGCATCATGTGCTGACCCACGTCGCCCACGGCCTCGACCGCTCGCTGCAATCGCGCGTGACCTATGAAATTCTCCCCGATACCACGCGCCCCGATGACCGGGCCGGCATGGAAAGCCGCGCCAAAAACCTTATTGAATCCCTCAAAAAAATCCCCGGTATCACCCGCGCCAGCATCATCGACCGCACCCATATCGGCGCGCTCCTCGAGCCGTGGCTGGGCCCGCGTCTGGGCCTTGATCAACTGCCGCTGCCCGTTCTTGTCGATGTGCAATTAGATGCCGCGCAGCCCCCCGCCCCCAACCTGCTGGAACGCGCGGCGCTCGCGTTTCCCGGCGTCACACTCGATAACCACGCCGAATTCCAGAGCGATCTTGCCCGCTTTGTCAGCGCTACGCGCAACCTTGCGCTGTATGTTTTGCTGCTTGCCCTTATGGCGCTCACCTTCACCAGCTATTTCTCCGCGCAGGCCACCTTCCACATGAACCGCGAAGCGATCGAGCTTCTGCATCTGATTGGCGCCGACGATAAAGCGGTCGCCCAGCATATGGGCATCGCTGTGCTGCGCGTCGCGGTCATGGCCGCCGGCGCCGCCATGGCTTTGGCCTTCATCACGCTACTGGCGCTCTGGATGGCGAGCTACCGGCTCGATCTCTCCATCTTCCCGTCGCTGTCTTTCACCGCGTTTGATTGGCTGTGGCTGGCCGTGCTCTGGCTCATCATGATTCTGGGCGCCATTCTCGCCTGCCTGCTGGCCGCCCGCTTCACCGTACTGCGCGCGCTGCGCCGGCTCCTCTAAATGCTGCGTAACTCCCTCATTCACCCGCTGCTTAACAGCCTCGTCATCGTGCTGCTGTTCTGGCTGGTCGGGCTGTTTCTGTTTGCGGGCGACGTGGCGCAGCTCAAAGCCGGCCTTGCCATCCCGGTCAAAAAGGCCGATGGGCTGGTGGCGCTGACGGGCGGCGCGCAGCGCATCGCAACCGCGCTGGAACTGCTCACGCAGAACCTGGCGCCGCGCCTGCTCATCAGCGGTGTCGATCCCGGCGCGAATGCGGAAAAAATCGTGCCTGGCAACAGCCCCGCGCGCGGCAAGCTCGCCTGCTGCATCACCATGGGCACATTCGCGGAAGACACCATTGGCAACGCGCGCGAGACCGAGGCCTGGGCCAGCCGCTATAAAATGAAAAGCATCGTGCTGGTCACCAGCAACTACCACATGCGCCGCGCCATGCTGGAATTTAACCAGACCATGCGCGATGTGATCGTGGTGCCCTATGTGGTCACGGCTGAGAACGTCCACATGGATCAATGGTGGAACAACCCCCGCACCGCCAGCCTGTTGGTCAGCGAATACAACAAGCTGATTTTGGCAATTGTCAAAGCCGGCCTGCACCGGATTTTTAAAAGCTAAACAACAAGATTACTTCATCCCCGCGAAAGCGGGGATCCAGGGGACGGGGCCATCAGATTATAGTTCCGCCGCAGACGCGGCTTTAGCTGGATCCCCGCTTTCGCGGGGATGAGGTCTATGGTATCTGCTAATCCATGCGCCAAGCCCTTTTCACCTTCTGCCTCGCCATCTGGGTCGTGATCATCACGCCCATCTGCTATGTGGTCGCCATCACCTGCGGCGCCGGCCCGTTGCTCACCCGCCTCGCGCGCATCTGGATGCAGGGCGAAACGCTCATTGAAAAAGTCGTGCTCGGCCTCACCCACACCGTGAAGGGCCGTGAGAACCTGCCCCAACTCCCATATCTGGTCGCCCTGCAGCACCAGTCGGCATGGGAGACCATGAAGCTTTCCATCTGGTTCGATAACCCGGCGATTGTTTTAAAGCAGCAGCTCCTCGATCTGCCTTTATGGGGCAAGGCGATGCGCATCTACGGCTCCATCCCCGTGGCGCGTACCGGCAAAATGGCCGATTTAAAAAATACGCTGCGCGCCGCCAAGGCGCGTGCCGCCGAGAACCGCCCCATCATCATCTTCCCGCACGGCACGCGCATGGAACTGGGCAAGCACCGCCCGCTGCAACGCGGCATCGGCGCTTTATATGAAAGCCTGAATATTCCCGTGGTGCCGGTCACGCTGAATTCCGGCACCTATTGGAGCCGCGACGGCAAGGTAAAACGCCCCGGCCACGTAAACGTGGAAATCCTGCCCGCCATTCCGCCGGGTCTGGGCCAGGAAGCGTTGATGGAAAAACTGGAAGCGCTGATCAATCAGCCCTGACCATGCGCGTGCGTAATTTATTCAATCAGCCGTAATACACGCCGTCATGGCGGGTTACCCGCAGGCGGCGCTGGCCGATGCCGGTTGCCGCATCCGGATAGTAGCCGGGGCGTTCGCAATCTTCTTTAAACGTCACCAGCTTTACATCGGGGTAACACGCCACATACATGCCTTGCAGGGAATCATGCTGCACGCCGCCCAGAATAGCCATCATGGCGCCCGCATACGCCGTACGGCCCATATTATCCATCACAAACTTGCCGGCGCCGTCGCCAAGCGCCAGCTTCATGACCCGGATGGGTTTGAACGCCGCGGGATCATGATCCTTCATGAAAGAAAGCGCTTCCTTCAGGTTAAGAACGAAGCCTTCCACCGCAGCGGCATCCGCAAAGCCGATCCGGCCGGTAACCACCGCCAGCCCCGCATAGGGCGTGGGCGCAATAAAAAGATTTCGATCGGCCTTTTGCATCAGCGCGCCATGGCCATGCCGCGTGACCACCGCCCCGCCGGATAGCGTGATCGATTTAGGCGGCGGATTTGTATTTTCCGCGCGTGCTTCATCCATCGCTGCGCCTAAGCGTGTGTTCATATCCTGCAGCGTCGCATCGTTCAAAGGCTCATTCATAAAATAACTCCGGCGTGAAAAGGGAGAGAAAGCAGACACCTAAATACGCAGGCGCACTAGCGCGTCATCTCGCGCTGCCGCAAAAATGATTTGCCCGAAAAGACTATTTGGGTATGGGGGTATTCAACTTTTGGAAATTCGCTCTACATCCCATCCGGCATCCCCGCGCAGGCGGGGATCCAGTTTTAATTATTTCTATAAAATCAATTTTAAAAATTCTCCTCTCCCCTTGAGCGCTTTGCACAAAAAGCCATTCTGTCATGCCCGCGAAGGCGGGCATCCACGGTAAGCCACATGACGAAAGCTTTGTTTAATGGCCTATCGTGGATCCCCGCCTTCGCGGGGATGACGCGGATAGACTGCGGCGAGGATTTTTTGTGCAAAGCCCCCTTGAGGGAGGGGAATTAGATCAGGCCATCCCATACAGCTTCGCCGCGCGTGCCAGATAATCCTCGTTCGGCTGCGTCGTCGGCAGCGCCGCCGCACGGCCGCGCTCTTCTTCCGCGAGCACGGTCGATAAATAACGCTCCGTGGTGCTGGGAATAATCGCAACAATCATCTTGCCGGCGTATTCGGGTTTGGCGGCCAGCCGCAGCGCCACGGTAAACGCCGCGCCGCTGGAAATGCCGGCGGGAATACCTTCTTCCTTGATCAGGCGGCGCGCCATCGCGAGTGCATCCGCGCTTGTGACTTTCTCAATCCCATCCATCATCGCCTTATCAAGCGTGTTGGGAATAAACCCGGCGCCGATGCCCTGAATTTTATGGGGGCTTGGCTTGCCGCCCGAGAGCACCGGCGATTCCTCCGGCTCAATCGCAATCATCTTCACCGACGGCTTGCGCTTTTTCAAAATATGGCCAACGCCGGACAACGTGCCGCCGGTACCAATACCCGCCACCACCACATCCACCTTGCCGTCGGTATCCCGCCAGATTTCCTCGGCCGTGGTGCGTTCATGCACCAATGGGTTCGCCGGGTTATCAAACTGCGCCGGCATGAACGCGTTCTTATCCTGGTCCACCATTTCCATGGCTTTGGCGCAGGCGCCGCGCATGCCCAGCGGGCCCGGCGTCAAAATCAGTTCCGCGCCCAGCAGCAGAAGCAGCGTGCGGCGTTCCTGGCTCATGGTCTCGGGCATCACCAGCGTAATTTTATAGCCCTTGGCCGCCGCTACAAACGCCAGCGCAATGCCGGTGTTGCCGGAAGTAGGCTCGATAATCCGCATACCCGGTTTCAGCTTGCCGCTTTTTTCCGCATCCTCAATCATCGCCTTGCCGATGCGGTCTTTGACGGAACCCAGCGGATTAAAAAACTCCAGCTTTAAAACAATATCGGCCTTCAAATCTTTCGTGAGGCGCGGCGCGCGGATAAGCGGCGTGTTGCCGACCGTATCCAGAATAGACGAATGAATAGCCATCTGCGTCTCCTCGTTTAGTTTACGCCGTTATCCTTCACATGCGCATTGATCCCCACCGCCGTCGCGCCCGCCGGCACATCTTTGGTGACGACTGCATTCGCGCCAATGCGCGCATTATCGCCGATATGCACGGCGCCGAGAATTTTTGCACCCGCCCCAATCATCACGCGGCTGCCAATCGTGGGGTGGCGCTTGCCCTGCGTGAGGCCGCGCCCGCCTAACGTCACGCCGTGATAGATCAGGCAGTCATCGCCCACTTCCGCGGTCTCGCCGATCACCACGCCCATGCCGTGATCGATCACCAGATGCTTGCCGATTTTGGCGCCCGGGTGAATTTCAATCCCCGTGATCCAGCGCGAAAGCTCCGCGATAAAACGCGGCAAAAAGGGAATACCCGCCTTATAGAGTGGGTGCGCCAGCCGATGCGCGCCGATGGCTTTGACGCCGGGATAAAGAAAAAACACCTCCACCAGATTGCGGGCGGCGGGGTCATTATTGCGGTAGGCGCGAAGCAGAGAGAGCATGGGCGGATCTAAAAATTAAGGAGTGGGATGAACCAAGATAGGTAGGAATAATCGTTTTGCTATACAAGACTAATAAAAATAGTGCTTTATTCCAACCCACAATGTTCACCGATATCCGCTTCAATCTCATCGAACGTCTGCCCGCACCCCTGCGCCCCTATGCGCTGCTCATGCGTCTCGACCGCCCGGCGGGGATTTTCCTTTTGCTTCTGCCCGCGCTGCAAAGCATCGCACTGGCCACCCGCCCGCACCATGTGCCGGATATCATGCTTATGGCGCTTTTTGCTTTGGGTGCGGTGGCCATGCGCGGGGCGGGGTGCATCGTCAACGACCTGTTCGACCGCGAACTGGATGCCAGGGTCGAACGCACCGCGCTGCGCCCGCTCGCCAAAGGCGATATCAGCCCGCGCGCCGCGATTATTTTTGCCATCCTTCTCACCTGCATCGGCCTTGCCATTGTGCTTGCCGTAAATACGCAAACGCTTTACTGGGCCGCGGCCAGCCTGCCGCTGATTATCATCTATCCCCTCATGAAGCGCTTCACCTGGTGGCCCCAGGCCTTTCTTGGCCTCGTCTTCAACTGGGGCGCGCTGCTTGGCTATGTTGCCGTGAATGGCGAAATCGAGACCCCGGCGCTGTGGCTCTACGCCGCCTGCTTTTTCTGGACGCTCGCTTACGATACCACCTACGCCTTTCAGGATGTGCGCGACGATGAAGTGGTCGGCATCAAATCCACCGCGCGCCTGCTCGGCCCCCGCGGCCGCCGCTGGGTCGCCGCATGGTATGGCCTGTTCATTCTTTTATTATGCGCAGCCGGCGCCGCCGCCCGGCTGGGCCTTGGCTTTTACATCGGCATGGCGATTGCCGCCCTTGAAATCGCGCATCAATTCCGTTTCTGGCGGCTGGAATCGCCGGCGACCAGCCTCAAGGCTTTCAAAAGCAACGTGCTGATCGGCTGGATCGTTCTTGCCGCCATTCTTGCTGGACAATTTCAATGAAACACAAAAACGACGATCAGGGCCCGCTGTTAACCCGTGAAGATTTCGAAAACTTCATCACCACCAACACGGCGATTGCTTCGCCGCATCTGGTGCCGGAAGTAAAACTGTATCTCGCATCCGACATCACGCCTTTGTGGCAGGCATCCGAAAAAATGTTCGAATCCCGCCATGTGCCGGCGCCCTTCTGGTCGTTTGCGTGGCCGGGCGGGCAGGCCCTCTCGCGCTACATTCTCGATAATCCCGAATGGGTAAAAGGCAAGCGCGTGATCGATGTGGCGTCGGGCTCCGGCATGGGCGCATTCGCCGCAAAAATCGCCGGCGCGGCTTCCATCAAAGCCAACGATATCGACCCCGTGGCGCTGGCCGCCATCGGCCTCAACGCCAAACTGAATAACATGGAGGTCGAGACCATCCCCACCAGCCTCATCAACCAGTTCCCGGAAGATACGGATGTTTTGCTGGTCGGCGATTTTTTCTATGAATGGCCCACGGCGGGTTATGCCCTTGAGTGGCTGCGCGCATGCGTTGCCGAAAACATCACCGTGCTGCTCGCCGACCCCGGCCGGCCGCATGTGCCGCGCTCCGGCATCAAGGAACTCGCGCGCTACACCATGCCCACGTCAAAAGCCGTGGAAGACGCCACCGAAAAAACCGCACTGATTTACCAGCTGCTGGCGGAAGAAGAATAATCTTCCTGTCATCCCGCGCTTGACGCGGGATCCCATGGTAACGCTGATCGTAGGAGAACCAAATGGGATCCCGGGTCGCGCTAACGCTTGCCCGGGATGACAGCATGGAAATAAAAAAAGGCCCCGGAAAAACCGGGGCCTGAATGATGTCTTTATTCAAAAAATCTTATTTGCCTTTGTTCGCCGCCACTTTCGACGCGCCGACAAAATAAACTTTGCGTTCCTGAAGGGTGGTGCGTTTCACAGGAAGCGCCACTTCCACCCGGCGAAGGCGCGCGAGCTGCTGCGCATTCACCAGCGAACGTTGATTACGCAGCATGATCGCCCCTTAACCCGCGATCACGCCGCTGCTTAAGCCTTCCGGCTTGCCCGGCTGTTTGCGGCGGTAATCCTGCAGGCGCGTGACCCGCAGCGCCCGGCTGCCGCCGCGCTCCGAGAGTTTCATCCACGAGCGGATTTCTTCTTCCGATAAATTGTAGCGCGTGCACACATCGGCCAGCGTGATCAGGCCCTTGCGCACGGCTTCCACCACCTGCGCCTTGCGGCTTACCACCCAGCGCTTGGTTTCCGGCGGCGGCAGATGCGAGAGATCGCGGGCTTCACTGATGCGAACAATGCGAGGCTCCGGCGCTCGCGGCGTTTCATTAAAAGACATCGTCGTACCTCGGGAAAATTGTTTTAAAAATTTTTTGGTCTTGTTATGGCCCCTAGAATAGCGAAGCGCCTTTAACAAAAACTGAATTACAGGGTGAAGCAAACGTTTGTTTTTGAAGGGATTTAGATCAAATTTTAGACGTTGCCCCACGCTTTGCTGCTCTTTCGCATATAACGCGTCTACGCACGCTTAACGCAGTCGCCGCCGCGCCAACATTTCTTCCTTACATCGGCGCGCTTAAAGCTGTTGGGCGGGCGCGGCCCGCGCGCCCGTTTATCCCCCGTTTATCCCGTGGAGACCTTCATGCGTTCGCTATTGCTTCTGCTGCTCGGCGTGCCGCTGCCCATTATTATCCTGTTCGTGCTTTTCGCCCGCTAAATCCCTCTCACCAATCCGGAGTTATCCCATGTCCGATACCACCATCGTTATTGATGAAACCCACCCGCATCATGGCGGCTGCGTTGCCTGGCCCGCCATCATCGCCGGCGCGCTCGCCATTCTCACCATCACCCTCATCCTCGCGCCCCTCGGCTCCGCGCTGGGTTTCGCGACGTCCATGGACCGCGGTTATTACGATTCCACCAGCACCGCCAAAGCCTTCACGGTCACCGCCGGCGTATGGCTGATCGTCGTGCAATGGCTGAGCGCGGGCCTTGGCGGCTATTTAACGGGCCGTCTGCGCCGCCGCGTGATTGGCGCGCATGCGCATGAGGTTTATTTCCGCGATACCATCAACGGCTTTCTCGCCTGGGGCTTAAGTTCGCTCGCCATCGGCCTGCTGGTATTTGGTTTAGGCGGTCATGCCATGCACCACGGCAATATGCGCTATGACCGCAACGCCGCGCCCATCACCTCCACCGCCACGCAAACCACGGATATCAACGGCAACCCCGTTGCCACCACGGCTCCCGCCACCACCCCGGCAGCCACGATGACGGATGACGAACGCAAGAACGCCGCCAAAGCCTCGTTCTTCCTGTTCCTCTCGCTGCTTATCGGTGCCTTCATCGCGACGGCGGCATCCGCGCTGGGCGGCAATCACCGCGACATCCACTTTACCCAGGGCCATATCCGCGAATAGCGGATAGACCCTCACGAATAAAAAGGGCCGGGAAATTTCCGGCCCTTTTTTATGCCGCTTTGTTGGGAGATCGAGGGCGTATGGGAATGCAATCAGCTTTGCGGCGGCGCAAATTGGTCAAAGGCGCGCAGCGCGTCAGCCGCATACATAAGCGAAGGCCCGCCGCCCATATAAACAGCCATGCCAAGTACTTCCGCCACTTCTTCGCGGCGCGCGCCAAGCCGGGCCAGCGCCTTACTATGATAACCAAGGCAGCCATCGCAATGCGCCGCAACGCCAAGCGCCAATGCGATCATCTCCTTGGTTTTTTCGTCAATAACTTTGGGCTGTGTCGCAGCCTTGGCCATAGCAGAAAAACCCGCCATGGTTTCAGGAATAAGTTTATGCAGTTCCTTGCTGTAGGCGCCGATATCGCCAATGATATCCTTATAGTCCTTGCTCATGATGTCGTCCTTTCGTTGAAGCAGTTAGTGAGAGGAAACTACTTTGTTCCACGGCGCCTTGGTGAGAAGGAGCGCCATGCCGCAGCGATCCGTCACGCCCGCAAAAATCAGGCCGCCGCCGATAAAAAGCGGAATAACGGCAAAAAGCGGATCCATCAGCAGGGCCAGTAACGCACCCGTCGCCGCAAATAATCCCGCGGCAATTCGCACCTGCCGTTCCAGTGAAATCGGGCTTCTCAACGCGGGCCGTTCACCTGCGCCGGTAACGGCATGCCCTTCAACCGGTACCCCGCAATCTTCACAGGCAATGGCGCCGCCCGCGATGACATAGATGTTGTGATATCCTTCCCTATAAAATTTTTCCGCCGCCTGCGCCGCGCGCGCGCCGCTGCGGCACAGGATATAAATAGAAGCGTCCTTATCAAGATTATGCGTCTGCATAAACGCGGCCGGTTTCAGTTCATCAAGCGGCACATGGATATGCGCCTGCACAAGCCGCTTTTCGGCATGCTCCATGGCCGTCCGGACATCCAGGATAATGCCGCCATGGTCCGCTAGGCTGGACAGGTTTTTAGCCGGAAAAACGGAATAATGCGCCATGTATTGCCTTGCTTCACTTTAAATGTTATCATTTTGTAAATTACATTATTATAATATAAAAGTCAAGCCGTCAACACACATAAAGATAAATCATGGACAAAAAACAGAAAAACCTTGGGCGCGCGTTGGGTCTTCTCAAACAGCTCTCGCACCCGGTGCGGCTTTCAATCCTGTGTAATCTTTTACATAAGGGCGAAATGAGCGTTGGGGAAATTGTCGTGGCAGAAAGCGGGGCGGCCAGCCAATCGCAGATCTCGCAATTCCTGGCCAAAATGCGCACGGAAGATCTGGTAAAATCCCGCAAAGTTGCGCAAACCGTCTATTATCAGATCAGTTCCCCGCAAGCCAAAAAGGTTATCCAGTCCCTCTATGAGGTTTATTGTAAAAAATAATTTGCGTGAAATATGTCCACCCCGCTTGACAGGCAACGACATGCTGCCGCGCATTTTCGAATTAAGTGAAAGGGCGGGATTTTCGGGAAGGGTGCCGATGTGCGGCAGAGAGAAAGACGAAGTGGTTGGGGTACCAGGGATCGAACCTGGGAATGGCGGAATCAAAATCCGCTGCCTTACCGCTTGGCTATACCCCAACACGCGCGGGCTTCTGAATTAGCAGAATTCATTCGCGCCACAAAGGGATTTTGAAAACAAGCGCGAAGGCCCGTTTTTAAAGTGTTTCTTTACGCGCTTTAACGAGGCGTAAAAAACGCCGGCCACATCCCTTCAGGAAAAATGCAGCCGCGCCCAACTTTTTCGTAAATGAAAGCTGAATCCGCGTATTTAGTTGCCAGTGAAATCCATCAGCAAAACTGCGGGCTTGCGGGCGATTCCTTGCATTTTATGATTCATGTTTTGCTAACCAAACCTTGCACAGATTTTTAAGATTCCAAGGCTTAAGTGACCCCCGTCGCGTTGCTAAAAAACGCGGCCTCATGGACGATCCCATGAATGACTGGTTATCCCCGTTCGATAATAACCAATCATTCATGGGTCGCCCGTAAGCTAAACAATGGGGGAGACAATGAGTACCGCTAAGAAAACGCCGTTCAAAAGTCCGATCGACCGCACCTTCGAAGAAGGCGTGTCGCTGACCTTGGAAGCGCGCAATTACATCGCCTACCACGAACAGTCCGACCGCAAGGGCATGAACCTGCCGGATTGTCTGCATGTGGGCTACCATCACACCCGCGTGAGTTCGCGCCTCATTCAGGCCATGACATGGCTGCTCGCCATGAAAGCGGTCTCAAGCGGCGAAATCACCCGCGAACAATTTCAGGCGCCCGCCTTTGCGTTAGGCGGCGGCCCCGAATGCCTCGATGAAAGCGGCCCGGATATGAAGGAGCTGCCGCAGGGCCTCCGTCATCTGCTGGAACGCACGCATAATTTATACATGCGCGTGAAGCGTCTCGACGAACAGGTGCGCGGCCAGCCCATGATGCCGATGGCCCCGCATGAATTCGCCGCGATGGGCGTCACCGCCCTCGTTCCGAACGAACGCGCTTAATTCTAACCAACCAAATCTGTACGTACCGGCGAAAGCCGGTACCCAGTTTTCTCTCAACAACCAAACTGGATTCCGGCTTACGCCGGAATGTTCGTATCAGGTTTTTCTCATGCACAACTATTCCGCATCCTTCGCGCAGCTCGCCACATTCATCGCCGGCCCCGGCTATGAAGCGGCAACGCAGCATGCCAGCCCGTCTAACGCGTTCCGCGATGCCAAGGCGATTGTTGCTTTTGCCCGCCAGACCAGCGGCGCCGAATTCCTTCGTGCCGCCGGCGAATGCCTGAAAGCCATTCCCTTCATGGCGAAAACCGCCGCCACGCTTATCCAGCACAGCGATGTGCAGAATGCGGAAGCCACCATCGCGTTACTCCGCACCCGCAATTATTCCTTTGAACAAATGCGCGCATTAATTCCATCGCATTTCGGCCCGTCGCAACTCCGCGATGTGCAAATTGAAGCCACGCGCGCTGATCTTAAGAATTTAAGCCGCCTGTTAAGCGCAGCTCAGCCCGCTTAAATTCCGCTTTTCCTTCCAGCCACTTTCATTTTGTGCTATAGTCATTGCATTCGTTAATTCATTTAACGCATGCGTGCTATGGCCGATTATTCACCAGAATTGATCTGGATTGCCGATTGCATCAACAAGGCGCCCGTGCACACGCTGCTGGGTAAAGCCAAAAAATCCGGTCAACCCGAAGATATCAAAGATGCGGCGATGGAAGCCGTGGCGACCGCGAACTACGTCGCGGTGCGGAGCGTCAGCGGCGCCATGCGCCTTGCCGGCCATGTTTTAAAGGGCTCGCCCGGGCTGGAAAAACCCGGCGAAGATATAAGCGCGCATGCCCGGCTCATGGCCGCCGAAGCCAAGCTGGAAGTCTGCCACCGCAAGGGGTACTCCTATAACCGCCTCGCCGCGCTCGTGCCGGTTTACGTCGGCCCCGCCGGCGTGCAGGCGGCACGGCAGCAGGCGAATAAAGCCGGTTTCCATACCCTGGCCAGCGTCCTCGCAAGCGTTAAAAAACCCGTCTTTCAGCCCGCTTGAAATCTTTTTCGGCTTTCCTATTTTACTCATACCGGTGCCATCGTGGGCCGGTATTTAACTTATATCGCTCAATTGGAGGATATTATGCGTACCTATGATCTCGCCCCGTTCTACCGTTCCAGCGTGGGCTTCGATAATTTATTCCGCCTGCTCGATGCCAGCATGAAGCTGGATGATTCAAGCGGCGGCTATCCCCCCTACAACATCGAAAAGAAAAGCGACGACGAATACCGCATCAGCATGGCGGTCGCCGGCTTCTCGGAAAATGAACTGAACGTGACGGTGCATGGCAATGCGTTGCTGGTGACCGGCAAGCAGCAGGAGACGGAAGAGCAGGAAGAAAAGAATTTCCTCCATCGCGGCATCGCCGCGCGTTCTTTCGAACGCCGCTTCCAGCTCGCCGATCATGTGCAGATTGAAAACGCCACGCTCAAAGACGGCCTGCTGCACATCGACCTCGTGCGCAACGTGCCGGAAAGCGCCAAGCCGCGTTCCATTTCGATCAATGGAACCGCGCCCAAAACGCTTGATAACCAAACGTCGCACTAATCTAAACTTTTAAATCAACGTCCCTGTACCATCCGTGATCACGCATCACGGATGGTATTTTTTTCAGCATGCCGTGTCGATTCACTATGGGCATTTTATAATTTCGCCCGTACAGATGATCCCACGTTCCGAAGGCTCGTTGCCGCTATCGCCGGTTAAGATGGCGGATTACAGCGAGTTGATACCAAGCGTTTCTGTGCTCTTCGCGCCGCTGGCCGAAAGCATGGAACGCTTCCCTATCAACCTTGATGATGTCGCGCCCCGGTATTATCACCAGCGTGTCATCACGCCGCCTTATAAGGAGCGTCATATGCCACTTGCTATCCCGCACCCACCCCGACCTGGTCAACGCATGCCCGCCACAAAACAAAATCCTGATTCCGTTTTCACCGGGCACACATATGCGCATCCGCACCCGCACACCCGCCGCAGCTTCGATGACTTCGATATGCCGCTGCCGGGCGCCCATGCGCACATCAACCCGGAAAACCACTGGGTGCATTTCCTCAGCCGCTACGCCACGCGCAATTACGAACGCGATTAAGCCTTAAGGCAATTCATCAACTTCCGGCCCTGCTTCTTTTCCGCAAAAGCAGGGCTTTTTTTCACTTATTCCTCTCCCTCCGGGAGAGGTTAGGTGAGGGAAATCCCCCCCTTTAAACAAATTGCCGATGCGGTAGCCGAAAGGCCTATCCCGCCCCTACCCCCCCCCGCCAAAAGCAGTTACGGGGGAGGGGAATCCTGGTTTTCTTAACCACGCGCTAATCAATCTCACCAAAGCGCTAATAAAAGCGGCAACAACCCTCTTTCAAAGCCCGCCAAACCACGTTATTTTCGCTTTTTTTAAGCATTCATGGGCACACTAACCGGCCCAACCATTTGATTTTCTAATCTAAATTTCAGGTCCCGCACGTGTCCCTTAATCTCGGCATCGATCTTGGCACATCCAATTCCGTCATCGCAGGTTTGGCGGATGGCAAGATGCGCATCTTCCGTCCCGCCGATGGTGGCGACACGCTGCCCAGCCAGATCTACATCGACAAGCGCGGCAACAAACTGTTCGGCCGGCGCGCCCATGATCAAGCCTTCATCGCGCCGGAAAATGTTTTGTCGGGCTTCAAGCGCCTGATGGGCACCACCACCAAACTCGAAATTCCCGGCGGCCCCAGCCTCAGCCCCGAAGAAGCCTCGTCCGAGATCATCAAACAGCTGATCGCGCAGGTCACCACGGAACTTGGCGACGATATCAAGATCGATGGCACGGTGATCACCATCCCCGCCGCCTTCAACCAGATGCAGTCGGAAGCAACGTTACGCGCCGCCGAACTCGCCGGCTTACAAAACGTGGCCCTGTTGCAGGAACCCATCGCCGCGGCATTGGCCGCCATGGCCGGCACGCCGCGTGATGGCTATTTCCTGATTTATGACCTCGGCGGCGGTACCTTCGATCTGGCACTCGCTTTCGCCAAAGATGGCGAAGTCAGCATCAAATCGCATCAGGGCATCAACATGCTGGGCGGCCGCGATTTCGACCGCCTGATTGTCAACGACATCGTGCGCCCATGGATCGCCAAAACCTTCGATCTCCCCGACGATTTCAGCCGTTCCAAAGATTTCAAGCGCCTGATGCGCATCGCGCAACTCGCTGCCGAACGCGCCAAGATTGACCTCTCCCAGGTCGAAGAAACGCAGGTCATCGCCTCCGAAGACGAAGTGCGCCTGCAGGATCGCGCCGGCCGCGATATTTATCTCGATGCCACCATCACCCGTTCGGATTTTGAAAAACTCATCCGCGAGCCCGTGGATAACACCATCAGCCTCATCCGCACCATGCTGGCCGATGCCGATATCGCGATTGAAGATTTGAACAGCATTGTTTTTGTGGGCGGCCCCAGCCGCATTCCGCTGATCCGCGAGATGATCAGCGAAACGCTGGATGTGCCGGTGGATTTACGCATCGATCCGCTCACCGCTGTTGCGCTTGGCGCCGCCTACCACGCCGAAGGGCTGGAATGGAACACGCAAGCCGGCGCGCCCAAGGCTGCGACGCGCAAGAAAAAAGAAGAACGCGTTGAGGTCGATAAAAAACAAACCGGCCTTGATCTGGCGTTTGACTACTCCGCCCGCACCAGCTCCGATAAAGCGCAGATCCGCGTGGTGCTGCGCGCCAAGCCCGCCAAGGCGCGCTGGCTGCGCGTGGTGAACACCGAAGAAGAATGGCAATCGCCCTTATACAAGCTGGAAGATGGCCTCAATTTAAGCCTGCCGCTGCCCAATGTGGGTGAAAATCGTTTCAGCGTTGCCGTGTTCGATGAACAGCGCGATCCGTTGCCGCATGGCACGCGCGATGTGATCGTGACGCGCACCGCCGCTTCCGCCGCGCAAATTCCCGCCGCGCAGACCGTGGCCGTGAAACTGCTTGATCGCAAGAGTAGTCCGGGGGGCGGCGATAACGTTCTGGAACCGCTGGTCGAAAAAGGCACCACGCTGCCCACCGAAGGCAAAGCCGTGTTCCGCGCCGCGCGCGATCTGCATGCCGGCAGCGATAACTCGCTCGCCCTCGAACTGTTCCAGCTCGAATACCCGGAAAAGGTCGAGCTTAATTTGTGCATCGGTGTGTTCTATATCACCGGCACCGATTTGCCCGCCACATACGTCATCCGCAAGGGCGAGCCCATTACGTTTAACTGGAACATGGATGAAAGCGGCATTCTGCGCGCAACCGTGCTCCTCCCCGCCCACGAAAACGAAGAAGGCGGCGCGGACGGCATCGAGCTTGTGACCCCCCGCTTCTATTCCCCGCAGGCCGGCGCCGTCGCTTACGATTTTGAACACGGCCTTCCCTTCTGCAAAGCCATGCTCGCGCAAGCCGAAAACGACTGGGGCGATCTGGCCGCCGCCATCGGCCCGGCGGCCGGCCCCGATATTCAACTCCTCAACGACCGCATCATGGATCAGCGCGATATCGTGGCAAGCGCCGGCGCCGATCCCGAAGTGATCCGTCAGGTCAGTGAAGAAGCCCGCTTCTTGCGCCAGGACATCGCCCGTCAGGGCCGCCGTTACTTAAGCGCGCTGTTGCAGCGCCGCCTTGGCCGCCTTAAAGCCCTGTTCAACCGCATCGCGCGTTCCCACGCCAATGGCGACGAGCTGGAGCAGTTCGACCAGACCGTCGCCGATATCCAGCACACCCTCGATGAACATGATGGCGAGATGAAACCGGAAGCAGCAAGCGCGCTCACCCATGCCGAACGCAAGGTGGAAGATTTAACCGATCATTTCTTCGAGCTTGCGTGGCGCGACCGCCCCTTCGTGCAGATGTGGTTTGCCCGCCTGAAATCGGAATCCTATCTCTTCCCCGACGCCGCCGAATTTGAATCGATGCTGGAAGCCGGCAGCATGGCCGAAAAATCCGGCGATGATGAGGGTCTCCGCAATCTCGTCAAACGCATGTTCGATATCCGCGTGCGCCTTGCCGCCTCCGACAGCGTCTCCGACCCCGCCACGCTGCTCAAGGGCGAGTAAGAAATAACGTCACGTACATACCAGCGAAAGCTGGTATCCAGTTTTCTTCCCACAAAACAAACTGGATTCCGGCTTGCGCCGGAATGTTCATGTTTTTCTGGGCTATTTGCCAATCCCTCACCAACGCGCTAAAAATAGCGCTCCATGAAAACACTTGTTTTCCTTCTTCTGTGCCTGGCCTTGGCACCCATGAACCTCGCCGCCGAAAGCGGGCCGGTGAATGGCATTTCATCGGCCATCAAGCGCACCGGCCTGCCGGTGCCGCGCTTTGCCACGCTGCGCAGCGATGAGGTCAACATGCGGGTCGGCCCCGGCACGCGTTATCCCATCAACTGGGTCTACCACCGCAAAGGCCTTCCCGTGGAGATCATCGCCGAATTCGATACCTGGCGCCGCGTGCGCGATGCGGCGGGCGACGATGGCTGGGTGCATCAGGCCACGCTGTCGGGCAAACGCGGCTTCATTGCAAAAGGCCCCGGCCTGCAGCCCATGTACCGCCATCAGGGTGACGAGACGAATTTACGCGCGCAGGTGCAGCCCGGCGCCATGGGCAAAATCATGAAATGCGAAGAAATATGGTGCAAGGTGGAAGCCGACGGCATCCGCGGCTATATGAAAAAAGAAAGCCTGTGGGGCGTCTATACGTCCGAGAAATTCGACTAATATTATTATATTAATGCAAAGCGTTACCCTCATCATCACCGGCGGCATCGCGGCCTATAAGGCGCTGGAACTTGCGCGCCTTCTCAAAAAAGCCGGCACGCGCGTCATTCCTATTTTAAGCCGTGGCGGCGCGCAGTTTGTCACGCCGCTTTCGCTTGCCGCGCTCACGGAAGAAAAAGTCTATAGCGACATTTTCTCGCTCACCGACGAACAGGAAATGGGCCACATTCGCCTGTCGCGCATCAGCGATCTCATGGTAGTCGCGCCGGCCTCCGCCGATATGCTCGCCAAAATGGCACATGGCGTCGCCGATGACCTTGCCAGCACCGTGCTGCTTGCTTCCAACAAACCCATCATGGTCTGCCCCGCCATGAATCCGGAGATGTGGAAAGCACCCGCCACACAAGCCAACATCAAAACATTAGAACAACGCGGCGTAATCATTGTGGGCCCCGCATCGGGCGATACCGCGTGTGGCGAAGACGGCATGGGGCGTCTGGCGGAACCTGCCGATATTTTCAAAGCCATCCAGCAGCAGCTTTCCAAAGCCGGGCCGCTGTCGGGCAAACGCGTGATTGTCACCGCCGGGCCGACGCATGAAGCCATCGATCCCGTGCGTTTCATCGGCAATCAATCGTCGGGCAAACAGGGCTATGCCATTGCCGAAGCGCTGGCTGCAAAGGGCGCATCCGTCACGCTTATTTCCGGCCCCACCGCCTTGCCGCCGCCCAAAAACGCGCGCGTGATTAACGTGATCAGCGCCGCCGACATGCTGCGCGAAACGCAGGCCGCGCTGCCCGCCGATATCGCCATCTTCGCCGCCGCCGTCGCCGACTGGCGCGTTTCAAACGCCGCCGCCATCAAAATCAAAAAAGGCAGCGCACCGCCCACGCTTCAGCTGGAAGAAAATCCGGATATTCTGGCAACTATCGCCGCCCATAAAAACCGCCCGCGTCTGGTCGTGGGTTTTGCCGCCGAAACCGGTAATTTAAAAGAAGAAGCCGCCGCCAAGCGCGCGCGTAAAAACTGCGACTGGCTGCTCGCCAATGATGTGAGCAAAGGCGTGTTCGGCAGCGATTCAAACGAAGTCCTGTTTGTCGACGCCAAAACCACCGACCCCTGGCCCCGCATGACCAAAGCCGAAGTCGCAATCTGGCTGGCCGATAGAATCGTGCAGTTTATAAAATAAACTGCACGCCCCGGCGAAGGCCGTGGTCCATCCATCCACAATCCAAATGCGTATAAATGGGCCCCGTTTTTCAACGGGGCATACGGACAAAACTTTCTTTTATTCCCATAATTTGTTCTAATAGCCCCATGGGCACCTGCCTTCGCAGGTGCATACGCGAAAGATTTTCCATGCCCACCATTCCCATTCAGCTGCTCCCCCACGCCGAAGGCCTCAGCCTGCCCGCCTACGCCACCGCGCAATCCGCCGGTATGGATTTATTGGCCGCCGTGGATGCCGATACCATTCTCGCCCCTATGCAACGCGCACTCATTCCCACCGGCATTGGCATTGCACTGCCCGACGGCTATGAAGCGCAGGTGCGCATGCGCTCCGGCCTCGCCATCAAAAACGGTCTCACACTTTTAAACGGCCCCGGCACCATCGATGCCGATTACCGCGGCGAAATCAAAGTCATCCTCGCCAATCTCAGCGATACGCCTTTTGTCATCACCCGCGGCATGCGCATCGCGCAGCTCGTGATCGCGAAGTACGAACGCGCCACGTGGCAGCAGGTCGACACGCTTGAATCCTCCGCCCGTGGGGCTGGCGGTTTCGGTTCCACCGGCACGCGCTAAATGTCGCACGGTAAGCGCCTCAGCCCCGAAGAACGCGAGCTCATCAACCGGCTCAAATCCAAACGCGAACTCACTTTCAAAAAAGCCGTGATCATCAGCGCCGGCATGGTGCTGCTGGCCCTCGTCATTTATATCGGCGGCCATGCCGGCAATACGCCCGCCAACGGCGTCCCTTATTTCGAAGACTGCGTGACCCTTACCTCGCCCCTCGCACCCGAACTTGATAAACTCAAGATCCTCACGCGCTATCTGCCCGAACGCCCGCGCTGCACGCTGAAAACCGGCGTTGTCGATGCGGTGAATGTATTCCAGCCCGGCACGCAGCCGCGTGTGCTGCACCTGCATCTCAACCAGTATCATTCCTACGAGATGGATGGCGCCGATATCGCCGCCATCCTGTTTCCTGACGCCAAGGAAATTCCCGCGGGGCCCGTCTCCGATACCGCGCTCCGTGTCCTTGATGCGTATAACGATTTCAGCAATGGGAATATCGACATTGCGCAGGCCATCTCCATTCTCCGCGATTCCGGCCAGCTGGCCGGCTATGCCGGCGAAAACGCACAACGCCTGAAAGTCGCTCTCGCGGAACTCCGCCAGAATGGCGGCGTGCCGGCCGATACCATTCCGGCGCCTGTGTGGCTCGATGCCATCGCGTCTTTGCGCGATCTCAAACCTAAAATAGACTCCCGCGCTGCGGCCAGCGCCACCGATAACCCCGTCGCCGGCCTCCTGCCCCAGCCCGGCAAGCCGCTGATCCCCGCGAACTTCTCATTCCTGCAAATCTTCGACTGGCTGCGCGCCGTCGGCAAAACCGGCAAGCACGACCAATAACACGCATGTACCTGCGCAGGAGGCTTTGCACAAAATTCCTGCCGTCGTCTCATCGCGTCATCCCGGTGAAGGCCGGGATCCACGATAGGTCATTATACAAGGCCTTTGTCATGCGGCCTGCCGTGGATGCCGGCCTTCGCCGACATGACGACATGGGTTTTTGTGTAGCCGCGCAGGGGCATACAGGGTCTTAACCCACCCCGTCGCCCCAGGTCTTTTTCAGTTCTTTCTGGTTTTCGCGTAACCGCTGGATCTTGATCTCCGCCATGCCGGCCAGCGCCTGGGCCACCACCGCCGGGATCACCTTGTGGAGCACAAGCGCCAGCGCCGCGCCCGCCCACATGATCAGGTAGTTCGCAGGGTCCATCAGCAGCTGAATGGCATATTCCACCGTAGGCCCGCGCTTGATCAGCGCAAAAATAACATACAGCGTGCTCGATAAATTCAGCGCGCCCACGCCCACCGTTAAATTCCGTTTGGGCGAACGATCCGTCGCCGACAAAACAATGGCGGGCAGCATGCCCACGACCAACACCAGCGTGATGGAGAGGAAAATCAGCCCGATGATCACCAGCACAATCATCAGCGGCAGCGGCAAACCCTTCTTGCCGCTTTTGACCTTTTCCGCCTTGGGGGCTTTTTCCTTTTTCTCTTTCTTGTCCGCCATGCTACATCGCCCAGAACGTCTTGATGACAACCCACAGCAAAATCGCGAATGCCAGGGCAACCGCAATCACCGCCGCCAGCGGCTGGCCGGCGATTTCGGCCAGGCCACGCTTGTCGCCGGCATACACCGTAAGCCGCGCCGCTTCTTTTTCCGTTTCCTTATATAAAATCTGCGCGGCGTTATATTCCTGTTCGTCAATCGCCAGCGCGTCGGGATCGTCGATGAGTTCCAGCATCTGGCTAAGCTTGCCTTCGCCCGCCGCGAGGCGCAGGTTTTTGCGCACCTGTTCCTGCCGACTGCGGTTTTTAAAGCGCTTGCTGGTTTCTTCCGTTAAAGGCAGCAGCGCGTTGGCAATGCCGGGCAAACTATCCGGCCCCAGCCGGTACTGCATATCGGCAAATAGCGTGAGCAGCGCCAGCCCCCGCTTGCCCGCATCGTTGCCGGCCTGGTCAATCGCGCGGAACACGGTTGCCACCACCTTGCGGTCGCGGCTTAAAATAAAACCCGCCACATGCCGGTCCATCAGGCCGCCGGCGCCCACGTTTGGCGCGCGCTTATTCAGGGCATCCAGCAGCGCCCGCCCGCCCAGCACGTAATCGCCGCGCAGCGCCGGCGCCAAACAGCACAGCCCGGGGTTCAAATCATACACCGCGCGTTCAATGCCGTTGCCCAGCCCGCCCTTTTCAACCGTATCGCGCGCGCGTTCCAGCATCTGCACGGCGTTCACGGTATCGGGCCGCTTATCCGTCTGCATGGCAAGCCAGTTCAGCGGCAGGTTGTTCGAGATCATTTCCGCGATGATCGACGTATTGGCCTCCTCGATCATGAGCGATGCGAGATAGAGCGCAAGGCCCTGCGGAAACGCCTTCACCCCGCGGTAGCGGATGGGGCCCTTGGGATCCAGCATCATCGCCACATTGGTGACCAGACGTTCTTCCTCCGGCCCGCTGCGCTGGCGCTTGGTAAAGGCGATGGCTTCTTCGTAAAACTTCTCGGCGTTTTCATCCGCCAGGCTGTGCCCGATCCAGCGGCCCACTTCCTCGCTCTTGATCAGCGTGGCGCCCAGTTTGGTATCGGCACTTAAGGCAATCGCCACCTGGCGCGGCTGCCAGTATTCCTGATTGTTAAAGCGCAGCGGCCGCGAGGCTTTTACGGTGCCGCCCGCCGCCTGCTTCGGCGCTTGGCGCTTGCGGTCTTCCAGCCAGCTGGCAATCTCCGCATGGTTCCAGCGCTGCTTGGCATCGTCCGCCAGCACGCCGCGCAGAAAATCGCCAAGGCCGGGAAAGCGCCGCTCGCCCATCAGCGCCAGATAGCTCCCGCGCTCCATCTTCAATTGCACGACCGCGTCATCGCCAAGATCCTTCAGCGGCACTTCGCCCGTGAGCGCGGCAATCAGCGTGACGCCCAGCGCATATAAATCGTCGCCGCCGTTGCTGGGGCCGCGGCCCAGCACCGGCGCCGCGCCGCGTTCGATCGTCTCGAACGCCGCCGTCTGGCCGAAGCCGGCCGGCATATTCAGGAAATCGCCCAGCACCGCGCCGGTGGCTGTCACAAATAAATTATCGGGCCGCACCGCGCCATGCGACAGGCCAAGGCGCGAAAGTTCGGTTAGCCCAAGCGCCAACGGGCGCACCAGGCGCTCCACGATATCCGCTTCCCCCAGCGCCGGGAACGTGGTCTGGCCCAGCGGCGCCAGGCGCTTGCCGGGCGGCCTTTCATAAACAAAGGCGTACAGCACGCGGCCCGCCGGCGCCCAGGGCACCGGGCCGGCATCTTTCACGCGCATCACGGCGTTGTGATGCAGCCCGCGCGCCGACTGCAGCAAATCGGTGCGCACGGGAAGAAGGCTCTGGCCCACCAGCGCGAAAAGCTCGCCCTCCGCCGCCTGCCCGCGCGGACGCGCCACATAGGCTTTGGCGAACGCGGTGTCCAGTTCCGGCAGGGCGCGTTCGGGGTCGATCTCGATGCGGTCGTGAAGGAGGATCATTGAAGCTGCGGCAAGGCGTGGGCGTGAGCCAAAAGCATGGCCTTCGCCGCCCGTGCCCGTCAAGTAGCGTGACGCGCAAAACGCCAATTAAAACCGTTTCTTTTGCGTGTGGATCACGCCCGACGCGAGCGAAAATTAATCGGTTCTTAATCTTGGCTGGCCAGCATGGGCAGCATGCGCCGCACTCTTTTTTCTTACCCCCGCAATGGCATGACCCTGGTCGAAGCGGCCATCGTGCTGATCATTGCTGGCATGATCATCGCCGCCGTGTGGCTTGCCGCTGCCGCCGCCGCCGATAATGCCCGCGTCAACCGGGCGCTGGCGGAAGTCGCGACCGTCACCGGCACCGTGCGCAGCATGTACGCCTCCAGTTCCGCGCTGGATGCGGGCGATTATACCGCCAATATGGTCACTTCCAAATTACTGCCCGCCGATATGATCAACGGCGCCGGCACCCAGACCGTCAACCCGTGGGGCACCGCGCCGAGCGGCGGGGGTGGCGTCAGCATCGGTTCGAATGTCGCGTGGGGTTCCTGCCCGCGCGATACACAGCATATCCAGATTGTTTTCTGGCGTGTGCCGCGCCCGTCCTGCAGCATGCTTTTGGCGCGCTATATCGGCGCCGGCCGCAGCGGTCA